>NZ_JAMPNS010000007.1:0-72798 GCF_028479465.1 Providencia sp. PROV208
AAATTTTAATTGTTGCCACACGGCATATAGGTTTGATACTTCTTTATACTTATGGAACTAATTAGGAGGAATTCACTACGAGTGGATATCAATGGATAACACTTGATGGGGAACTTTTCAAAACTTGCTTTCATAAATAGGTCTGTACTTTCAAACCGATGGACGTATTTACTCATATATCCTTAATCATAGCAATGTTTTTTTTCATAAATACTGTAATTATTTTAAAATCAATTTCAATTGAACATGTTTTCATACATAACAAAAAACAGTAACAAACTGAAAAATAAGAAAATTCAAAAAACCATACGATGATAACTCAGGCAATAAAAAAGCTACGCGGTGCGTAGCCTTGTATAGAGCAAACCGAGTTCTGCTTATTTTATGGGCTATTGTGAGTTTTTCCACATCAACTTTGCTGATATAAACAAACCCCTTTAGGACATTAAAATACAGTTAAATATTTTTACGCTCTATTGTTTGCTCACCCCAAAACAATTTGTCTTCTGTTGTCTTAGAAAATGCCAGTGGAAGTACTTCATCAGACCCTTCCTCCCAAATTTTTTCAGCTAACACCTCATTCCCTTTAGCTAATTCAAATATGGCTTGAGCAATCTCAATTGAAGTTTCACGGACCTTTGCCCATTCAGATATGTGATGATCTTTCATATTTAATATCCACAGTTATTAGTCTTAAGTGAAATCATAACATAGCTACAAAATTTTTAGTTAGCACCTTCTCAGCTAATCAAAATACACCGCATTAAATAATACTTATTCAAATATTAATAGCGCTCAAATACACCATAATCGGGTCTTTCACCACGCATAATGGCTCTTTGTTGCTCATGAACGGCGTCCCTATCAACTCTCTTTTGCTCATCTGAACGCGCGTCTTTATGTTGCTTTGGCCACGTTGATTTATTTGGCTCAAACGTTGGATTGAATGAACACCCTGCAATAATAAAAAAACAAAAAAATAAGGTAATGAGTTTCATTAAATATATTTAGTATTAGATAACGGAAACTATAACCTATCAAAATTAGAATATCACAGCAACCGATGATTTTATATTTAAGCCACAGACGCTATAATTAACCACAGTTAGGCTAAATATTATGATTGAGTGAAAAATAATTTATTTTATTGTCATTAACGCTTGGTTTAGTAGAAAGATGAGTCTAACAGTCAGTCATACGAGTAGCCGCAGATGTAAACTGTGGCTACTCGAGATTAAGAAAACTTATTTCTTACTAGCGAGGTAATCTTTTAAGGTTCCCTCTGGTTTTTTCTTGCAAAATTCAAGAATTAAAGGTGCTTCTGCAACGCTTTTTTCAGATAGCGCCACCCAATCACCGCCTTTAAATTGAGTGTCTTGTGATGTTACCCACAAGGCAACTGGAGCCCAACTTTTAGGATTCAGGTCCACATACTCTTTACATGTCATATTTTCGGGTGTCGAGGTGACTTTGTCGGCAGCTAATGCGTTGGATGACAGAATACTTGAAGTCAGTATACAAGCAGAAATCAGAACTTTATTCATAAATATTCCTCTTTATTTTCTCGTGGTAATGCCCATTGAAACAAGTCTATTATTTATAAATAATAAGAAATTTCAGCAAAGTCAATAGTGTTAAAAGGGTAATTTTGCCCTATCAAATTACAATTATCGCTTATAGATTATCCGCAAGTGAATGTATACTTTGGTTAGCAGGGGATACATAAATTTGAGAACGTAATAGTGCCCGCTTCACACTAATTGTTATTTAATATCGACGCTGAAATGGCAATAAGTCACTATGATAAAAATTAATATCGTAAACAATCAGGAAAGATGTCTCTATGAATTTTTATGGAATAGATTATTTACAAACACAGTCCAATATAAATGATTATTTAAAATATATTGTTATTTTTGGCACATTATTCACTTTGATCGTCGCTTTTATCCTGTATATGCGTCATCGTTTACAGACTAAATATCGAGATTTAACGATTATCGCCTTCTTATTTTTGCTCTTCATTTCAGGTGTTCAATATGCAGAGTATACTGACAACCAAAATATGCACTCGAAATCATCACAAATGGTTAATTTTGTAAGAGTATTATCGAAAGACAAAGATGTAAATATAAGCTCTATCCTTTCCAATTCAGTACAATTATCCGATGGTGTCATCATTAAAATTAATGATCGTTATTACCGTATTAACTTAAGCTCAGATCAAAAAACTTACAATTTAGTCGAGGTTTGGTTAACAAATCCCGAAATAACCATCATAAAAAATTAAGGAAGAAAATGATTATTTATGCACCGATTATTATAAAGCTGGGATTGGGAATACTATGTTTGATTGTTCAAATCAACCTTATGGGAAAAGGTAACCTAGCCCCCTCATCCGCAATGGACCAGGTTCAAAACTATGTTTTAGGTGGGATTATTGGCGGTGTCATTTACAATGAGTCGATAACCGTGCTGCAATTTATACTCGTGTTAATCATCTGGACTTTGCTTGTTTTTACCCTTAAATTTTTAAAAGAAAATAACCCATTAATTAAACGTGTTATTGATGGAAAGCCAATTACCTTAGTACATAATGGCAACGTTAATGTTAAAGAGTGTTTAAAAAATGGCGTTTCCGCAAATGATTTAATGTTTAAGTTAAGATCCAATGGTATTTATGAAATAGAACAGCTAAAACGCGTTGTTCTTGAACAGAATGGGCAGTTAACTATTATTCAAAGTGGTGATGAAAACATACGTTATCCAATTATCGTGGATGGCTTAGCTAACGGTGATCTACTTGAAATCATCGGAAAAGACATTGGGTGGTTAGAAGACAACATCTCTAAACAAGGCTTCAATAAAATTAGTGATGTCTATTTAGGTGAGTATTTGTCGGGTAGAATTAATTTATATGGATATGAGAAAAATGGAGTCAAAGATTAAGTCAGATTTATTCCTTGCGTGTAACTGATAATGTTCTTGTTCTAAGTATCGTATTATTAATAAGGTGTAATTTCGCTCATACTATCACGCCATAGTGGCCAATAACCTTTGTTCGGGATGATGTCCTATCAAGCATCCGAGTTAATTGATAACAATGTAATTGATTCTGAGGCTGCATATATCTGACAATCATCTAGAAATCAAAAAAATAAAAAGGTCGCACTAGGCGACCTCTCGAATAGATGACTTATATAGCTTAAACGAGCCTTTACATTTTATCAGTAATTTATAATAGATAAGGGGTAAACATCCCAATCTACTCAGCATCTTTTTCTTTGGTTAAACAATAACGCAAATTTTGCCTAATTGCTTCAATTGACCAGATCCAAAAAGCTGTTCCAACAAACTCAGAAATAAGGGCTTGATAGCCAGCAGTCCATAGCCAGCCAGATAGTCCTAATAATGGTACGACTAAGCCATGAGCAAAAATAGAAACAGCGATACCAAAACAAATACCGTGTAATAATCTAACTTTGGGTAAGTACTCAGCAATAATACAATATATTACTGCAATCACTATTGAAAATAATATATGGACACCATTCCCCCCCCAATTAATGCTATAGCCCATCCAATGATAAGTCATTGTATCTATATTTAACCCAAGCTTTTCTAGTAAGACGATTGGCGGTGGTGTTGTTTCAATGGTTCTTGGCGGAATTAAGCCTTCAAAACCTGACTTGACTAATGCTGAAAAAATACCCGCGATGATACCAACATATATTGCTATACCAATATGCCTGGAACTTTTTTTTGTTAACCTAAAAAAATCAATCATTATATACTCGCTCTATAATTTGGATATTATAAGTATAGTAGAGATAAGAATACGTGTTTATTATTTTAATTATTAGTTATAACAGCAGGGCTTAATTCATAGGATAACAGTAATTTTTTTCTTAAACATAAACAAATAATCAATCAAAACGAGAAAAATAAACACATGTATTTTAAAAAAATAGCATTTAAATATATATGAAAATCACTTAAAAGCGAGATTTCATACTATAAGATTAACGGATTTGTATTAACATTGATTCTTTAAGCACACAATGTTGCCTTACTATACACCAATGCTCATAGCAACCTCTATTGAATAAAAAACCCGCCATTGTTGGCGGGTTAAAAAATACAGAAAAATTATTTTGTATCTTTATTTTCAATAGCTATGACCCGAGGTTTTTCTTCTTCCGGGATTTCATATTCAATATTTAATGTTAACAAACCGCTTGATAATTCTGCATTTTCAATTTTTACATTCTTACCGAGATTAAATTCAAGAGAAAACTTATTTTGTGTTATCCCTTGATGAATCCATTTTTCTGAATCATTAACTAATTCAGTTGATTGCTCACCTTGTACATAGAGTTTCCCACCTTTTAAGGATACACTTAACTCATCCTCCTTATAACCAGGAACACTAACAGTTAATTGATAATTTGATTCATTTATTTGTTTTAAATTATATGGATGCTCTGAGGTTAATGGTCGGTTACCTGTTAATTGACTGAATAAACGATCCATTTGGTCAAACCTATTAGAAAGCAAGTTATCAGATAACGCTGGAAATAATGAAAAAGATCTAATGTTAGACATAATTTCTCCTTCAATATCAAAATAAATATCTATTACATAAGCACGATTAGCCAGTATGGATTAATTTTTTATCCTGTTACATCACTTATATAGGATTGCTAGCGAGAATTTCAAGATAATGATTACAATTCTTTACATTTAATATAGGCAGTCATAAAAAAATCACCACAGCGAGGTTCTTAACCATAGCCTGTCAAGTGACTAACATGCCTGAGCTTGCATGGTGCTTTTGCAAAAAATACATTTAGCACCAGAAGGGTCACTTTTTGTTACTTCAAAATGGTACCGTCTGTACTGAGTCCCTTTACAGCAAAGACATCTCATAACGATATCGCCCTAAAGCGCCACCACATTTGCCGCAGCTGGACCTTTTGCACCATTCGCTACTGAGAAACTAACTTTTTGTCCTTCAGTAAGCGTTTTGAAGCTATCACTTTGAATTGCACAAAGTGTACGAACACATCTTTGCTTCCATCTTCAGGAGAAATAAAACCAAAGCCTGTAGATTCGTTAAACCATTTTACTAAAAAATGTCATTGTATTAGACATATTGAATTCCTTTAGATTTTAATTGTTGCCACACGGCATATAGATACGATCATTATTTTAATCATCAATATGAATTGAAAATGTACTTAACATAAAAAACATAACATACTGATAAATATTTATTTTTATGATATAGCCTCCTGATGCCGTCTTATTATCATCCCACTTAATTTGCCTTCAAATCGATCAGAGTATGATCATAAGGTAGAACCTTTTTTGCTTACTAGTATCGAAAGCCCCCTACCATCTGCTATCATTGCTGGCTTAGAGATTTCTTTACCGTGAATGTTTTTTAGCTTTTTGTCTGTGAATTTTTATTAAATTCTGACATATCAGTCTTATTCAATGTCTTACTACACGAGTCAGTGTAAGACTGGGTTAATTCGGAAACAACGAGAACGACAAAAAACCAAAAAATATATACTTTTCAAAAAATTAAATAGCAATCAGAAACAAGAAAGAACAACCGAGAATGACGACTAATAAAGAGCAATATAACCTAAATAAACTCCAAAAAAGAATCCGCCGAGATGTTGGGCAAGCTATCGCCGATTTTAATATGATTGAAGATGGTGACCGCATCATGGTTTGCCTATCTGGGGGAAAAGATAGCTACACCCTACTGTCTATTTTGCAAAGCCTGCAAAAAAGTGCCCCAATTTCATTCTCTTTGGTCGCGGTAAACCTAGACCAAAAACAGCCTGGCTTCCCTGAGCATATTTTACCGGCTTACTTAGAGGAACTCGGTGTTGAGTATAAAATCGTTGAAGAAAATACTTACGGTATTGTGAAGGAAAAAATTCCTGAAGGAAAAACGACCTGCTCTCTGTGTTCTCGTCTGCGCCGTGGTATTTTGTATCGTACAGCAACAGAGATAGGTGCAACCAAAATCGCATTAGGTCATCACCGCGATGACATTTTACAAACACTGTTTTTAAACATGTTCTATGGCGGAAAATTAAAAGGCATGCCACCAAAGCTCATGAGTGACGACGGGAAACACATTGTTATCCGCCCTCTGGCTTATTGCCGTGAAAAAGATATTGAGCGTTATGCGAAAGCCAAAGCATTCCCTATCATTCCTTGTAATCTGTGCGGTTCTCAGCCTAATTTACAACGTCAAGTGATTAAAGAGATGCTCCGTGATTGGGATAAACGCTATCCTGGTCGCATTGAAACCATGTTTAGCGCAACTCAAAATGTTGTTTCCTCGCATCTGTGTGACACTGAACTTTTTGATTTTAAAAATATCTCTCATGGAGATGCCGTGATCAATGGCGGCGATATGGCTTTTGACCGCGAAGAGCTACCGACTCAGCCAATGATGGATGAAGATGATCAGCCCGACTATAACGCTGACCGTTTAGATGTAATTGAAATTAAATAAGATTACTCATAGTTATCCCACTACCTCTATATAATAGGGGTAGTGTCAGATTTTATGCAAAAAAAAAGCCGATGTAAGAGACATCGGCATTACAGTGGTCAATTATTCTGTATAAGAACTCAATATGAGAAAAACTACAATTATGGAGCACAACGTTCATCGCTCAACGTTGCATTCACCTGCGGGAGTAATATTGCCTTAAAACCCTATTCACTTTATTGATTTATCTCAAACTAGTGCCCATTATCCAGAATAATTCACCGTCTTATAACCATCGACTTCTTTTTAACCACCAGAACACTGTGGCAATCAAACCCGCGAGTAACAAGCAGAATGTACTGAAGGCAAACTTGAACTCATTACCCGGGATCCCCCCTAAATTCACACCAAATAAACCGGTTAAAAACGTGGTGGGTAAGAATATCATTGCCATTAATGACATAGTATAAATTCGGCGATTCATCATTTCTGTCATCATGTTCGTAATTTCGTCAGACATAATCGCAGTACGCGCAATAAAACCGTCTAGATCTTCAATACAACGCCCGAGTCTGTCCGATATTTCTTGCAAACGACGTCTATCATTTTCATCCAGCCATAATAATTTTTCGGCCGTTAACCGTGAAAACATATCTCGTTGCGGTGCCATATAACGGCGAACAACAATAATTTGTTTACGCAACAGGGCTAATTCCCCTCTTTCCGGAATTTCGCCATGCAATATCACATCTTCCATTTCAATCAATCGTTCGTGAAGAGAATCAGTAAAATCACTAATTTCATCAGTCATTGCATCCGTAACATCAGCAAGCCATTCTCCTGTGCTTTGAGCACCTACACCTTCTTTTAAATCATCAATAACCGAATCCAATGAATGAACACGTCGATGTCTACATGAAACAATCAAACGGCTATTCATGAAAATGCGAAATGCCACTAGCTGCTCTGGACGCTGACCTGTCGTGTTATTTAATGTCTGCAATGTGAGTAACACACCATCGCCAATACGCACCATACGCATACGATTCATTTTACCAGTCAGTGATGATTTCACTTGGTCATTAAATAAATCAGTCTGTTGGATCCAGCTAGCGGTCTCTTTATTTTTATAATCGTAATGCAGCCAAAATGGAGATTGCTGTGTCGCATTTGCATTTAAATCGATAGGAAGAACCCCGCCATTCCCATCTAACTGAAAGGCATGAACAGGGCTAGAGTGTTGAAATTGCGATCCATAGGTCGACGCCATGCAAATATCTCCATAAATTGAAAAGTAAGGTATTTTTAGTTGATTAAAGGGAATATTGCAATGATTTCAATAACAAAATAAAAATACAAAGTTTAATTTAGTGTTAAAGAACAGAAAATAAAAGCATTAAAATAAGATGGTGTGCAGGATTTATAGCTCAATGAAATTTCTCAATTTTTGCTAGGGAGATCCCATTCGATTGACACAAATTAGCAATAAAACCGCAAAGTTTTTCCCTATTATTAGCTCTGTAGTGTTTATTCCTTTTTGGTCCTCCTTCTAACTCTCCAGTGGAAGGAGTTTTTTTATTTTAGGACCGCAAAAAGTTTAGCCAGCACGGTGGGTACTGGCTAAATATCATTGTTAATGCTTAATAATATAGAAGCTATGGCTGTATGCCACATCCTCTGGATTTTCAATCGGATAACCTTTCAACCACGGCTTAATCAACCGTGCATTCGTGTATTGGTAGATTGGCGCAATTGGCGCTTCTTTAGCAATAATCGCTTCTGCTTGATTATAATAGGCATTACGTTGAGCATCATTGGTTTCAATACTTGCTGACGTCATTAATGCATCATATTGCGAGCTATTAAACTTAGGAATATTGCCATTATGTTGAGATGTCAGGAGCGATAAAAAAGTCGATGGCTCATTAAAATCCCCAATCCACGATGCGCGGATCACATCAAAGTTTCCGGTGTTACGGCTATCAATGTAGGTTTTCCACTCTTGGTTCACTAACTTAACCTGAACCCCTAGCTTCTTCTTCCACATAGAAGCAATCGCAATCGCAATTTTTTGGTGGTTTTCCGAACTATTATAAAGCAATGTCAATTCCAAAGGGTGAGCTTCACTATACCCTGCTTGTTGTAACAATATTTTAGCTTGTTGATCCAACTCTTTTTGCTTATGTGACTGATACAGTCCTTTTTGGGGCTTGAAACCTGCGGTGACATCAGGTGTAAAATAATAAGCGGGTTTCTCACCAGTGCCTAATACTTTGCTGGCAATCAGTTGTCGGTCAATCGTCATAGATAATGCCTGACGGACTCTCACATCATTTGTCGGTGCTCGCTGAGTATTGAATGCGTAATAGTAGGTACCTAATTGGTCAGGCGTAAAAACTTCATTCGGAATATCTTGTAATAATTTTTGATAACGCTGTTTCGGGAAGGATTCAGTAATATCTAAATCACCCGCCAAATAGCGATTGGTTGCATGAGACTCTTGGTTAATCGGAACAAAGGTGACCTTTGTGATAACGGTATTTTTATGATCCCAATAATGCGGATTTGGGGTTAGTACGATTTTTTCATTCACAACGCGATCATTCAGTTTAAATGCACCGTTTCCAACCAAATTTCCCACTTTTATCCAATCTGCGCCATATTGTTCAACGGTTCCACGATGGACAGGAAACAGGCTAAAGTTAGCAGTTAATGAAGGAAAATAAGGAACTGGCTTATTTAAGATAATTTTCAATGTATGTTTATCTACTGCTTCTACTCCTAATTGCTCTGGAGGAAGCTTTCCATCAATAATATCTTGCGCATTATTAATACCAGCCAGTGCAGCAAACCAAGCGAATGGTGAAGTATTAGCGGGAGTCACTAAACGACGCCAGCTGTAAACAAAATCTTCGGCGGTAACGGGTTCACCATTCGACCACGCAGCATCAGGACGTAATTGAAAAACCCAAGTTCGGTTATCATTGGTATGCCAATTTAATGCCACTCCCGCGATTGGCTGACCGTGATTATCTTGATTAACAAGACCCTCAAATAAATCACGCATGACTTGAGCTTCTGTAAGGCCGACTGATTTAATTGGATCTAATGATGCGGGTTCATCTTTAAGATGGCGCACAACTTCTTGATTTTCTGCTAAAACAGTACCTGCGGGAATGGTCGCGCTGAGAGTATGTGTAGAAAGGAAAAGTGACGAAATGAATACAGCTAAAGAGGTCAATGAACGTTTATGCATATTATTATTTCTATCTATTAATCAAAAAGAAGGTAACTCAACAGTAAAAACCATTGAGCTTTGATGAATTCATCCATTAAAAACCGCTAAATTCATATTTAGTAAGTCAACGCTCTCCCAATGATATCCAGTAAACCATTGACTTGATTATCGGTTTAAAATTAGCTTTCGCCTCATCATATAACAAGTAAAACACGGCACAAAGCGCTCTTTTTATCCCATTGAATATGGTATTTTAGGATGATACATAATAAAAAACATAAACTCTTAATAGAGCTTATTAATTGTATACTGCGGCGTCACCTTCTTGTTTATCATACTGAGAAGCTGACAATGCAATTGGTCAATAATAGAATGTAAAAACAACAGTTCAGGGCGTGAAATTACGTAATTTTTTGATTATAAATATTACTTTCTCATTTCATCCTCTGCAGCTCAACCTATAAACGGGAGAAAAACGAATGTCACAGACAGTTAAACTCAAAGGCAACAGCATTTCACTTGCAGGTACATTTTTACAGGCAGGTTCACAAGCGAAACCTTTCACTTTAGTCGCTAAGGACTTAAGCGAAGCAACTTTAGAAACGTATCAAGGTAAACGCAAAATTCTGAATATTTTTCCAAGTGTAGATACCGGTGTTTGCGCTGCCTCTGTACGAAAATTTAATCAACTAGCAAGTGGTTTAGATAACACCGTTGTTTTATGTATTTCTGCTGACTTACCTTTCGCACAAGCTCGCTTTTGTGGTGCTGAGGGTTTAGACAACGTCGTTACATTATCTGCATTCCGTAGCGATTTCGCAGCAGATCACGGTGTTGAGATGACAACAGGACCATTAAAAGGCTTAACTGCACGTTCTGTCGTGGTATTAGATGAGAATGACAAAGTCATTTACAGCCAGCTAGTTCCTGAAATTACCGAAGAACCTGATTATGACAACGCGCTAAATAGCCTGAAATAATCTCAATTTATGCTGGACCACAATCACCGATACTTTCAGTGATTGTGGTCTTTTTTATCGACAGGTATTTTACGAATAATGTTGACAGGTAGCATTGACGTTTACGAGGTTTACGCAGCACGTTTTAATCAACATGAGCCCAAAATAGCCGTTTGTGATTTTTCGCGTTAACGACATTAGTAAAAATCATGTTTTCCTTCATCATACTCACTAATGAGTGTGACAGAGTACTTAATACTCGCTGTGCTTGCTCTTGTGTAACAGGGCAACAAGAAGTGAGAATATCAATAATCAAATCCCGTGGTTTATCCCCATTTTTCACTAGTGCTTCCCACGTAAAACGGGTCTTTTTGGCTAAATAATTTGCCGCTGCCTTATTCATTAAATAAAGTTCTGCCGCAGCATTGGCTGATTCAAACATATCACCTTGATAGTGACTCTTAGACATATACTCACGTAGCTTGAAATTGACAATAAAATTAATAGTGAATTGTTCCATTGCAACTCCTTGAAGGTATAAAACCAGCGTTGCTATTATTCATAATCAATGCACAACTTAAGCATTTATTTATCATTAACTGAGAAAGTAAAATGGCGTTCACCATTTTTATAGCAGAAAAAATCACCAGCACGCAATGATCAAAGCATCGCTTTTTAGGTAAAGAACATGAAAATTTGGGTTAATCGAGTTAGCTCACTAAATTATTTGCGCTTATATTTAATTTAGTGAGCGTTTTCATTGGATGGGCTTTACAAGTTGGGAGCGGTGCCACTAATCTGGAAAGTACCGTATTTCAAGCAAAGTGTCTTTCTTGTCTTGAATAAACTGGAGATAGGTTTCTCCTCCTGAAAAACTTTGCTCAATTTCTAATTTATTCTCACCACTCCAACGGTAAATAATCGACAGGCAATTATCATCAGAGCAAATCACTTCCTTGTTTTTATTGGGTTCTAATTTCGCCTCTAAAAACTGTTTATCCTCACCGAGCAAGTCACGATATTCTTGATAAGCGCTAAGCAATGAACGATCAGAAAAATGGCACTGAGTTAACGCACCATTTTCATACACGTCATCCATTGTTTGCACTGCATTTTTGCAAAGTTTATCAATCAATTTATTGTTTGGTTTTTCTTGTGCGAAGCTGTTGACGCTCACGCTCATTAATATGCCGATCACACTCAATTTTAAAATATTCTTCATCGCGTTAGTCTTGCTCTTTCTTAGTGCTGAGACCATATTCTCTCAATTTATTTGCAATCGCAGTATGAGAAATATCTAAACGTTTTGCCAATTTTCTTGTGCTCGGATAATCACGATATAGTCTTGCTAATACAGATGCTTCATAACGTTTGGTAATATCATCCAGCGAGCCATTTAATGTATCTAAAGCAATCGCAGGTGCATTAACTGCATCCGGTAATTGAACATCGCCCACATCCAGAATATCGCCATTAAATTGCGATAATCCTTGATATAATGCATTCCTCAATTGTCTAACATTGCCTGGCCAGTAATAAGAATTCAGTGATTCAATTAATGCTGGTGAAATTTTGGGTTCAGCAATATGTAATTCTTTAGCAAAGTTAGCCACAAACATTTTAGTGAGCGGTTTAATATCTTCACTGCGCTCTCTTAATGGTGGAATAGTCAATGTCAGTACATTCAGGCGATAATAGAGATCTTCTCGGAATTTTTTCTGTTCGACTAATTCGGGTAAGTTTTTCTGTGTCGCACAGATCACTCGTACATTTACCTTAACTTCATGCTCCTCACCGACACGTCGGAAGGTGCCATCATTCAGGAAACGTAGCAGCTTGATTTGCATTTGAGGCGACATCTCGGCAATTTCATCCAGTAAGACAGTTCCACCGTTTGCCTGCTCAAAAAAGCCTTTTTTCCCTTCAATAGCATTTGGATAGGCACCCGCAGCATATCCAAATAACTCACTTTCGACGACATCATCCGGCAACGATGCACAATTTAATCCTAAAAATGGCGCATTGCCGCGAGCACTGTGTAAATGGCACGCTTTTGCCAAAATATCTTTACCTGTTCCGGTTTCACCGACTAACAAAAGTGGCTCATCAAGCATTGCAACTCGTTTGGCTCGCTCGATCACTTGAACCATAGCAGGGCTAACCGCAACAATTTGGTTAAATCCACGGTTATCCACATCAACTTCTGCCGCTTGCTTACGCTGATTTTCCAATATAGCGACCGATTTGAGGAGAATAACTGCGCCTGTGCAGTGAAATTTTCCGTCTTCATCCGCTAGAATGATTGGTGTGACCTGCATTAAATAGTCACTTCCTTTTACAGAGACTCGCTCGGTATAAGGCTCAGGTGACTCCCGCTCAAACCAACGATGTAGCCCATGATTAGGAATTAACTGCGAAAAAGATTTTTGTTTGATTTTGGTTTCATCAACCCCAAATAACTGCAAACTCATTGGGTTAATCAATTCGATATTCAGCTTATTATCAATGGATAATACAGCTTCAGGGAATGAGTTAAGCAATGCCCAAACAGCTCTATGCTCACGCTCTGATGGCATAAAGTAGATACGACGTACATCAATCACTCCATTAATACGGCGGATCTCTGCCATTAACGTGCTAAAAACCTGAAAATCGACAGGTGCAAAATTCAGGTAAATTCGACGTTGAGCTGAAATTTCGATACCTTTTAAGTCAATGTTTTGTAGGACTAAAAGATCAAGTAATTCACGCGTTAAACCGATACGGTCTTGGCAGGTCACTTCGAGGCGCATGATGAAACCTTCTGTAGAGAACATAATTCTTGATATTTTAGCGTTAATTAGGTCAGTAATACAGTATTCGTGTCACATATTGTTGACACCCATCTAGTTTCTAAGAAATATCAGTCCGAGTTTTTTCTTAGACAGCAGGGTTGTTGATTAAACAAACAGGAAAAGTCTCTTTTAGAGGGGATAGGCAGGATGTGATTAAACTGTCAACTCATCCTGCCAGCTATATTTACAGCTTATGAATTATCTTTCTTTGTGGGGATCGCGTTTTTCAACTGCCCAATTAATTGGCGGCGGAAATCGCCTAATCTTGGCTTATCGTCTATCCATGGTAATGGACGACATAGCTCCATCGCCTTGATACCAAGTCTAGCCGTCAGTAACCCAGCCCCTATTCCTTGTGCCGCTCGAGTCGAGAGCCGCGCGGTAATATCCTGAGACAGCCAGTCCATACCCACTTCACGAATAAGCTCGGATGCACCTGCAAATGCAATATTAATCAGTACCATACGAAATAAACGAATTCGGCTATAATACCCAAGTTCAATACCATAAATTGCCGCAATGCGATTAATTAAACGAATATTGCGCCATGCAATAAATGCCATGTCCACAATCGCCAATGGACTGACTGCAATCATTAATGCAGATTCTGCCGATGAACGGCTAATCTCTTTGCGTGCTTGTTCATCCAAAATTGGCTGCACTAATTTACTATATAGCTCAATCACTTCCCTATCGTTATGGGAGTCATGAACGGTTGCTTGCCAACTCTGAATGGCGGGATGCTGCATCGGTAATGCGGATTGCTTGGCTAGCTTCTCACAAAATGCCTTACCCTGCCCCATTCCATGGCTATGAAGCAATTCCCGTGCATAATCTCGCTCTTGAGCTCTCTCCCTGAGTCGATATAAACGCCTCCATTCACCAACCACAGAGCCAACACCAGCCACGACAATCAGTCCGCCCGCAGCAGCCGTTCCAAGTGCAGTCCAATCTTGGGTAATCCATGATTGGTGGATCCAAATACCTAATTGAGCAACAACGCTTACGCCAAAAATACCCGCTGCAGTCCCAACCAGTTTTCGCCAAAAACTGCGCTTAGGTTTGAGTGCGTCATTGATCAAGCTTTCAACTTCACCGTCTTGGCTATCTTGCTCTTCCTGTATATCGACTGGAATAAATTTTTCAAATGCACTTTCATCAAAAGTTTGAGCTTGTTTTAACGACTCCATAGCAGGTTTACCTGCTTTATCTGCAAAATCCACACGTTGTTTTAGAGGTTCACTCATTTCAGTTTATCTCCTAACAAAAATTCCAGCGCACTGTCCATTCGGATATGAGGCAAAGGTTGGTCTAACGGCGTTGGACGAGGGCGGAAATTTTCAAATTGGAAGCCCTGCTGTTGCCAGAACTGTTCATTTGGCAAACGCTTAGGCACATCTCCTGGGTAGAAAGTCAGTGGCTGACCATCACTAAGACGTTCGCCTTTCAACGCCGGTAATTTTTCGCCTTTATAATCGACAATACCGCTTTCCGTTGCTTGAATTGACGCAAGCCCAACACAATCCATGCTGATACCTTCAAATGCTGCATTTTGCCATGCATCTTGGACTAGTTGTTGTAATAACGAGACCAAATTAGCATGTTGGTCGGGTGTAACATGATCGGATTTACTGGCTGCAAATAGAAGCTTATCAATACATGGGGAAAACATCCGTCTAAGTAATGTGCGTTTTCCATAATGGAAGCTGCGCATTAACTGTGTTAACGCCATCCGCATATCATTGAATGCGTCTGCACCGCTATTTAGGGGCTGCAAACAATCCACCAGCACAATTTGACGATCAAAACGTTGAAAATGGTCTTTATAAAACCCTTTCACCACATGGTCACAATAGTATTGATAGCGGCGCTGCAACGCACCAATATTGGTGTGTTTATCCGCTTGCACTAACTGTTTTTCACCATATTTTTCAATGTTTGGCCATGGGAAAAACTGTAATGCAGGTGCACCCGCGAGATCTCCCGGTAAGACAAACCGACCAGGTTGAATAAAGTGCTGCCCTTGACGCTTACATTCATGTAAATATGCAGTGTAAGCATCCGAAATTTCAGCTAACAAGTTCTCATCTACGGGCGCTAATGGGTCACATTTTTCGCAAAGCTGTAACCACTCATTAGCGAGTTCAGCACGCTTGCCTTTCAGCAGCACCTTCATTTGGCTAGACCATGTTAAATAGTTCAGATCCAGCATAGGTAAATCCAGTAACCACTCTCCCGGATAATCTACAATCTCCAAATACAAGGAGGAGTTATCTACGAAATGACGAACAAATGAGTCATTTGAACGGTAATGCAGTTTTAAGCGAATTTCGCTGACACCTCGAGTTGGCGTGGGCCATTGAGGCGGATTCCCATACAGTGAGGCAATACCTTCATCATAAGCAAAACGAGGAATAGACATATCGCGCTGAGGGATACGTTTAACGCCTAAAATACGTTTGTCTCTTGCCGCAGAAAATAGCGGGAGACGCGCACCTGTCGTGGAATTAAGGAGTTGATTGACGAGAGAAGTGATGAATGCAGTTTTGCCACTACGGCTTAGCCCCGTAACAGCAAGCCTTACATGGCGATCAACGCTACGGTTCATTAAGTCAGTTAATTCATTTTGTAGCCGTTTCATAGTGCTCCTAATTCTCGCTCTCCCAATAAAAATATAATGGGAATACAGTTATTAAACTCTATTCCCATTTATGTGATGGTGCAAATCTGTTATAGGTGACGAAATTTACTGTTCACGGTATAAGTATCCGAGGTCACATAGCGTTCCATTTGACGCAACTTCATTTCTCCAGCTTGTAGCTGTGCATCAATTTGGTTTAATAGTGTCGTCACTTCAAGACCAATGTCTCGTTCACTGCGATAACCACTTGGCGCAGCTTCAACAAAAAAGCACATCACCACATACACAATTAAGGTCAATCCAAAGCTCATAAACAGGGCGAGTACTGCTAATGCTCTGACCAAAGCAACCGGTAACTCTAAATAGTCAGCGAGACCGGAACAAACACCACCAAAAACCCGTTTATCCGTTAAGCGATATAACTTACGGTTGCGTAGATTAGTCATTATTTTTGCCTCCAATTTGGATGCTCGGCATCTAAAATATCTTCAAGCGTTTTAATACGTTGCTGCATACGAGATGACTGTTCAGCCAATTGCATTAAACGTTGCACTTCATTCTCAGTAAGCTGACTTCCCTGCCCGTTATTTTTCTTACCATAATGGAGCCACAACCAAATTGGCAGAACAAAAATGACAAAAATGATTAATACGAGAGACAATAAAACGTAGCCCATCACATTTCCTTATTTATGGTTATTTAGCCTAGCGCACTGGCGCAGAAATACTGCGCCTTGCGTGTTTAATATTATTCGTCTTTGTTAATTTTAGCTTTAAGCGCGGCTAATTGTGCACTAATTTCATCATCCGCTTTTAACTCAGCAAATTGCTGTTCTAAAGAGCGTTGTTTACCAATACCGTAGCTTTGCGCTTCGCCTTCCATATGGTCAATACGGCGCTCAAACTGCTCAAAACGTGCCATCGCTTCATCCAGTTTACCACTATCTAACTGGCGACGAACGTTGCGGCTTGATTGCGCAGCTTCTAAACGCACTGTCATTGACTGCTGTTTTGCACGAGTTTCTTGCAATTTATTTTCTAATTCAGTGATTTCACCTTTTAAGCGAGTCAGTGTTTCATCAACAATAATCAGCTCATGTTTTAAGGTATCGACCATGGCGCTGACTTTTTGCTTTTCAATCAATGCCGCACGCGCTAAATCTTCTTTATCTTTAATGAGTGCTAATTCCGCTTTTTCTTGCCATTCAGCAATTTGCTTTTCACCCATTTCCACACGACGCTCTAAGCTTTTTTTCTCCGCTAGCGTACGTGCTGATGTGGAGCGAATTTCCACTAACATATCTTCCATTTCCTGAATCATCAGGCGGATCATTTTCTGCGGATCTTCAGCTTTATCAAGCAGTGAAGCAATGTTGGCATTAATGATGTCGGCAAAACGTGAAAAAATACCCATAATTTATATCCTCTTGATGGATGTTATCTTTCTGTAGAGCCTCAACCCGATGTTGGCGTCCAACCAATACGTGATGCTCCATGAATATAAAATTGAAATTATTAAACAGATAATTATTTCAATTTAAATCTTTTACAATTCTAAAATAGCAAGCAGCGTGCCAACTTTTCAATTATCAAATAACATATTGAAAATAAACAAAAATAAAATTTTATTTTCTATTGATGACCATTTACACTATAGTTAAAGGCAGGTGAAATTAACCAACACTTGGTAAAAAAAGCCATGAAAGAAACTAACAATACTATCATTGGTGTTTCCAGCAATTTCCTCGATGTTCTCGAACGAGCCTCCGAACTTGCAAAACTCAATAAGCCTGTGCTCGTCATTGGTGAACGAGGAACGGGTAAAGAGCTCATCGCCGATCGTCTTCATTATTTATCCCCACGCTGGCAAGAGCCTTTTATCTCCTTAAATTGCAGTGGACTCAATGAGAACTTACTGGATTCTGAATTATTCGGGCACGAAGCAGGTTCATTTACCGGTGCACAAAAGCGCCATCAAGGTCGCTTCGAACGTGCGGACAAAGGGACACTGTTCCTTGATGAGCTCGCAACGGCTCCTATGTCTGTCCAAGAAAAGCTCTTACGAGTGATTGAATATGGCGAGCTAGAGCGTGTCGGGGGAAGCCAATCTTTAAAAGTGGATGTTCGCTTAGTGTGCGCAACCAATGCCAATCTTCCGGAGCTGGCACGTAAAGGCCGATTTCGCGCAGATTTACTCGATAGGCTTGCCTTTGAAGTCCTGCGTATGCCACCTTTACGAGAGCGCATTCCAGATATTCTTTTGCTCGCTGAGCACTTTGCGATTGGCATGATAAGGGAGTTAAAACGTCCTTATTTCACGGGTTTTTCTGAAAAAGCTCAACAGACTCTCATGCAATATGCTTGGCCGGGTAATATTCGTGAGCTTAAAAATGTGGTGGAACGATCGGTATATCGTCATGGAGAAAGTGACCAACCTGTCGATACGATTATTTTAGATCCGTTTGGGGAAAAACTTGCCGAACTACATGATGCCACCCCGTCCTCATCAGCCCCCCAAGAAGCGCACCTCTCCTTCCCTTTTGATTTACGCCAATGGCAATTGGAATCGGAAAAAAATCATGTTAAAGCAGCACTACGTCACGCGCATTTTAATCAGCGTAAAGCCGCTCAGTACTTGTCACTCAGCTATGATCAATTTCGAGGATTGATAAAAAAACATCAAATTAGCTTAGAAGGCGGCGATTGAGCAAAAAAAAAGCCAGCACCCGAGCTGGCTATACAAATAAAACACTGGAAGCAATGTGAGCAATGTCATGCCTTGTCTGCAAAAGCTAAGCACTTAGGAGACGAATTTAATGATAATGGTTATTAGTATCATTTGTAAAGCTTTTTAATGCGATTATTTCTCATTAAGATTAGATGCAAAATAACTCTTTATTTTATAATTAATTACGACCAAGTTGATTCTCATTTACATACATTAACTTTCGTTTCAATTGATATTATGAACAAAATATCACCACAAATTTTGCTTATACCCAGTAACCCTATTTTTACGCTACAATAAGGCAATTCAGGTCAACTACATTAGATCTATGCGCCTTTTAACTCTTTGGTTTTTATTTACTGTTTCTCTGTCAGCATTGGCTGAGCAAACAGACATAAGCTACAAAGACACCATTGCCAATGATGTCCCAGCAGATATTCGCCAAAATGGCTTCATTTACTGCGTCAATGGCATTGTCACTACATTTAACCCACAACTTGCCAGTAGTGGGTTAATTATTGATCCCCTTGGTGCACAACTGTATGACCGCTTGCTCGATGTTGACCCATTTACTTATCGATTAATTCCCGAACTAGCCTCACGTTGGGAAGTGCTGGATAACGGTGCCACCTACCGGCTATACCTCAGAAAAGACGTCAAATTTCAAACTACGCCTTGGTTTACACCAACACGCAATATGAATGCTGATGATGTGGTTTTTAGCTTTTCACGCATGTTCGAAACGAGTAATCCGTACCATTTTATTAATGGTGGACGTTATCCTTATTTTGACAGTTTGCAATTTGCGAGTAGTGTCGAAAGCATAAAAAAATTAAATAATTATGCTGTTGAGTTTCGCTTAAAATCCCCCGATGCTTCCTTTTTGTGGCATTTAGCGACTCACTATGCACCGATTTTATCTGCGGAATATGCAGATGCACTCTCTGCGAGCAATCACCAAGAAATGATTGATTGGCGCCCCGTAGGGACAGGTCCATTCTATTTTGATGATTACCAATCTGGGCAGTTTGTCCGCTTATTGCGTAATAAAGATTATTGGAAGGGAGAACCTCGTATGGAGGAAGTGGTCGTTGATATGGGGGCCGGTGGTACTGGGCGCATATCAAAACTGCTCACAGGGGAATGTGATGTTCTTGCTTACCCTGCTGCCAGTCAATTAAAAGTCCTACGTGATGATCCTCGTCTGCGTATTTCCATGCGCTCAGGCATGAATATCGCCTATTTAGCCTTTAATACCAGCAAGCCTCCACTCGACCAACTCAAAGTTCGCCAAGCCATATCCTATGCAATTAATAATGAGCGACTCATGCAATCCATTTACTATGGCACCGCAGAGACGGCTTCATCCATTTTGCCACGCGCTTCTTGGGCGTTTGATAATCAAACAAAAATAACTGATTACAATCCAGAGCTGTCGAAGCAGATGCTACAAGAAATGGGATTAGAAAATTTGAAACTTGAGCTATGGGTTCCTGTTGCATCACAATCCTATAACCCAAGCCCTTTAAAAATGGCAGAGTTAATTCAGGCTGATCTTGCACAAGTAGGCATTGTCATGAGTATCCGCTCGGTTGAAGGTCGCTTCCAAGAAAATCAGTTAATGGATCGTTCTCATGATATGACATTGGCGGGTTGGACAACCGACAGTAATGACCCTGATAGCTTCTTTCGCCCTCTGCTAAGTTGTGCCGCAATTGGTTCACAAACTAACTTAAGCCATTGGTGCGATACACAATTTGATGAGGTTTTACATAAAGCCCTTCTGACCCAAGAGCTGGCTGATCGCATTGATTACTATCATCAAGCACAGAAGATTCTCGCTGAAGAATTACCCATTTTACCCCTAGCTTATTCACTGCGTTTACAAGCTTATCGTTTTGATATGAAAGGATTAGTGATTAGCGCTTTTGGGAACACCTCATTTGCTGGGGTTTATCGTGAAATGCAAGAACCGAAAAAAGTAGTACCTAATAAGGCGGAGCAGCAGCCATGATCATCTATTCTTTGAGGCGACTGCTACTTTTGCTGGTGACTGTATTTTTTCTATCACTGGTCAGCTTTAGCTTAAGTTATTTCACACCCAATGCGCCACTCAGTGGTGCATCACTCATTGATGCCTATATTTTCTATTTCGATGGTTTATTGCATTTCGATTTTGGGGTTTCCAGCATTAATGGTGAACCCATTACGGACCAACTTCAAGACACATTCCCAGCCACTATGGAACTGTGCATTCTCGCTTTTTTATTCGCGTTGTTTGTGGGCATCCCACTTGGAATGATCGCCTCATTTTGGCGTAATAAACCCGTTGATATCGCAATCAGCACCTTTGCCTTACTTGGGTTCTCCGTACCGGTTTTCGTTTTAGCTTTGGTCTTAACTCTATTTTTCTCTCTCCATTTAGGCTGGTTACCTGTTTCGGGGAGAATTGACCTGCTTTATAACCTAAAGCCAGTCACTGGATTTGCGTTAATCGATGCATGGATTTCGGGCTCACCATATCGTAAAGATATGATTATCAATGTATTAGAACACATGATCCTGCCTGTAGTCACACTCGCACTGGCGCCAACCACTGAAGTGATTCGATTAGTTCGTATTAGTACCGATGAGATAGCCAGCAGTAACTATGTCAAAGCTGCCGCCACGAGAGGGCTTTCCCGATTTAAAATTATCCGCCGCCATATTTTTCATAATGCTATCCCACCTATCATTCCCAAATTGGGTCTGCAATTCTCCACGATGCTAACATTAACGATGGTGACAGAATTAGTGTTTAACTGGCCTGGATTAGGACGTTGGTTGGTTACCGCAATACGCCAAGGGGATTATTCCGCAATTTCCGCAGGCGTCATGTTGATTGGCGCATTGGTGATCACCGTGAACGTATTATCCGATATTTTAGGTGCGATGATGGACCCATTAAAGCATAAGGATTGGTATGTCCTCAGATAATTTTTATCGTGAACAAAAAATGCCATCCCCAACACGGGTGGTGTGGAATATTTTTTCCTCCGACGTCCTAGCAATGATCGGCTTTTTTGGGGTTCTTTTTTTAATCATCCTCTGTTTTGTCGGTCCCTATTTAGCGCCTTATGCCATTGATCAACAATTTTTGGGATACCAAATTACGCCACCATCATGGTCTCATTATGGTGAAGTTGCCTTTTTCTTTGGAACTGATGATTTAGGTCGCGATATTTTAAGCCGCTTACTCATTGGGACAAAATCAACCTTCGGTTCTGCTTTGTTAGTCACCATAATTGCAACAATTGTTGGCTTAGTTTTAGGCTGTTTAGCTGGGATGACTCGTGGTCTTAAATCCGCAGTGTTTAACCACATTCTCGACACCTTGCTATCCATTCCTTCTTTGTTGCTCGCCATTATCGTGGTCGCATTTATGGGTGCCAGTTTGACCAATGCCATGCTGGCGATTTGCCTTGCTTTGATTCCACGTATGGTGCGCACAATTTATGTTGCTGTTCATGATGAACTTGATAAAGAGTACATTGTGGGAGCACGCTTAGATGGCGCTTCAAACATCTTTATTTTGTGGTATACCGTATTACCGAATATCACGCCGATTTTAGTCACTGAGCTGACGCGTGCGCTTTCAATTGCCATTTTGGATATTGCTGCTCTAGGCTTTTTAGACCTAGGCGCTCAACTTCCATCTTCCGAGTGGGGCGCTATGCTTGGGGATACGTTAGAGCTCATTTATGTTGCACCGTGGACCGTGATTTTGCCCGGTGTGGCGATAATGTCGAGTGTCTTGTTTGTAAACCTACTAGGTGATGGACTACACCGTGCGATTAATTCGGGGGTAGAATAATGCCATTACTTGATATTCGTAATTTAACGATTGAGTTTATGACCGCCAATGGTCCCGTTAAAGCCGTTGATCGGGTATCTATGACCCTCTCTGAAGGTGAAGTTCGTGGCTTAGTTGGCGAATCGGGTTCTGGTAAGAGCCTCATCGCGAAAGCCATTTGTGGGATCACCAAAGATAATATCCGTGTCACTGCTGACCGTTTTCGCTTTCAAGATATCGACTTACTTAAGCTTAGCCCGCGCAAGCGGCGTCAACTGATCGGGCATAACATATCCATGATTTTCCAAGAGCCGCAATCGTGTCTTGATCCCGCGGCTGATATAGGAAAGCAGTTGATTCAATCCATTCCCGGCTGGACATATAAAGGACGTTGGTGGCAGCGCTTTAATTGGCGTAAACGCCGCGCAATCGAATTACTACACCGAGTGGGTATCAAAGATCACAAAGATATTATGCATAGCTACCCTTATGAGCTAACTGATGGCGAATGCCAAAAAGTGATGATCGCCATTGCTATCGCCAACCAACCGCGCTTATTAATTGCAGATGAACCAACTAACGCGATGGAATCCACCACACAAGCACAAATTTTCCGTTTATTGGATAAATTAAATCAAAACAATAATATGGGAATTTTGCTCATCAGCCATGATATGGAAATGATGTCTAAACTGGTGGACCGCATTAATGTGCTGTATTGCGGTCAGACCGTAGAAAGTGCAACACCTGAAGATATTTTACAGCGTCCTCGTCATCCTTATACACAGGCATTGATCCGTTCTATTCCTGATTTTGAAAGCCCAATTCCCCATAAAGGTCGATTGAATACTTTACCAGGCGCAATTCCATCATTAGAACATTTACCGATTGGCTGTCGCCTAGGTCCTCGCTGTCCTTATGCTCAACGTACTTGCATTGATGCGCCACCACTACGCAGTATTAAGGGTCATCTGGTTGCCTGCCACTATCCCCTGAATACGGAGGAGCAACCATGATGGAAACGTTACTTGAAGTGCGTAACCTAACCAAAACTTTCCGTTTTCGTGAAGGACTCTTTCGCCGCCATGAATTGCAAGCCGTTAAGCCACTGAGTTTTAACCTACAGGCGGGACAAACTTTGGCCATCATTGGGGCAAACGGCTCAGGTAAATCAACCCTTGCCCGTATGCTTTCAGGCGTAACGGAACCGTCTGGTGGTGAAATTCTTATTCGTGGTCATCGACTCAGTTTTGGTGATTATAGCTATCGCAGTCAGCGTATTCGCATGATATTTCAGGATCCAAGCACCTCCTTAAATCCGCGACAGCGTATTGGGCAAACACTGGAATTGCCGTTAAAATTGAATACCGATTTAACGGGAATTGAACGGGAACGACGGATTATCCAAACGCTACGCCAAGTCGGTCTGCTCGCTGATCATGCTGAATATTACCCACATATGCTAGCATCTGGTCAAAAACAGCGAATCGCCCTCGCCCGCGCATTGATTTTACAGCCAGAAATTATTGTTGCTGATGAGGCACTGGCTTCCCTTGATATGTCGATGCGCTCGCAGATCATTAACTTGATGCTCGATTTGCAAGCTAAGCAAGATATTGCTTATATCTACGTGACTCAGCATTTAGGTATGATGAAACACATTAGCGACAAAATGCTGGTGATGGATAAAGGCGAAGTGGTTGAGCGAGGTAATACTGCAGAAGTTCTCGCAGCGCCACTCCATGATGTGACTCGTCGCCTCATTGAAAGCCACTTTGGTGAGCCATTATCCATTGATGCATGGCGGCAAGATTTGTAATCACAGAAAATGCGAGCGAGATTCACTTGCTCGCATTTCACGAAAATCGGGTCTCTAGCGAGCGATTGAAACACAGCTTTTGATATGTTTGAGATGCACCACAATAGTAAAAGTGACGATCACCAACAACGACCATGCCCCCCATTTTCCTGCATGCACCATCGACCATGCTCCAATCTGGTTTGGATATTGCCAAACACCGAAGAACGTCCCAAAATTCTCCGCCAGCCAAATAAAGAAGCCAATTAGCATAAATGCAAGTAACAGTGGCATTTTTCGCTCTTTATCCAATGGGGTGTAAAACACCATGCTGCGAGCATATAAGCCAAAAATAAAGGCAGTCAAATACCAGCGATAATCATCAATATAATGGTGGCTGAAAAAGTTAATGTAGATTGCCAAGGCCACTAAAGTTGCCATCCAGTAAGGCGGATAATGTTCAATCCTAACGTTAAAAAAACGCCAAGATTGAATGATATAACTGCCTACCGCTGCATACATAAACCCCGTAAATAACGGGACACCCCATAATTTAGTATAGGCATCATCAGGATACTGCCATGAACCAATCGCCGCAGAGGTTTTAAATAATTCCATCATAAACCCAACTAAATGGAACACGCAGATAGCTTTTAATTCATCCCACGTTTCTAATTTCGCCCACACCAATAACGCTTGAAATGACACAGCAAAAATCAATAAAACATCATAGCGAGGAACACCCAAGATCCCTTTTGCTGGTACTAGGAATAGTGCTAAAAAGAAAAAACCTGCAAACAAGCAAGAGCGCGCATTAATCAAACCAAAAAACCAAAACTCAAGAATAAAGCGTTTGAATCCTTTACTATTATTAGGTTTGTGCGCCATCAAAAGAGAGTCAAGCTTGGTAAGATGGTTCAATATGTGAGAAACGGATGCCATTTTAGCCGCTCATAAAATGTAGTCGGAGGGGTTGAGGGATAACCTCAATACAATGCTCGAGAGTATAACAAACTACTCTCAGATACCCACCCTGTAACAATCTTAATTTCAGATGATTATCAATTGGCTAGATGGCCAGCTCCTCGCTGCTCACTTATCGTAAGAATCACCTATTTTTACCGATTTTAAATATTGAGACTAATTCCACATCCTTTAGCAATCCTCTTTTTGAATCTAGTGTATACTTGGTGGAACAATAAAGATGATTATTCTATGACTTAGGAGTTTTATAATGAAATTGTATTACGCTCCCGGTGCCTGCTCACTCTCCCCTCACATCATTCTGCGTGAAGCAGGATTAGATTTCAGTATTGTTCGCGTTAACTTAAAAGAAAAAATCACAGAAACGGGTGAGAACTTCTTAGCAATTAACCCTAAAGGTCAAGTCCCTACTCTCGTTTTAGATGATGATGAACAATTAACAGAAGGCGCAGTCATTGTTCAATATATTGCGGATCAAAACCCAAACAGAAATTTAATTGCACTGCCGGGTTCAATGAAACGTTATCATCAGTTAGAAGCGTTAAACTTCATTTCTACCGAACTCCATAAGAACTTCGGACCATTATTTTCCCCTGGTACCCCAGAAGAATATAAAGATGTTGTCCGCGCAAATTTACTGAAGAAATTCCAGTATGTGAACGATGTTCTGAAAAACCAACCTTACTTTGTTGCCAAAAGCGATTTCTGTGTCGCTGACGCATATTTGTTTACTGTCACTAATTGGACTCGTTTGGTCGGTGTTGATATCAGTGGATTAAGCCATCTGAATGAATATTGCGAAAAAATTGCTAAACGACCAAAAGTTCAAGAAGCATTAGAAGCAGAAGGATTACTGAAAAAGTAATCACTCACAAATAACCATTTATACAAAAACAGCGCCAATGGGCGCTGTTTTTATTTACAATCTCAATTAATCTAACTGAGTTGCACAGAACTTATGTTGAGGATTAACCATCAAATCTTGAGCTGCAACTAATTGAAGCTCGTATTCACCCATTTCTTTAGTTTTCAACATCACTTCATAAACCGCCGCGGCAACATGCTCTAAGCCTTTATTTAATGGCTCGCCTTTCAAGATATTGACCAACATTAGACCGCTAGTTAAATCACCAACCCCAACAGGTTGCTTTTCACCAAAATCCACTAATGGACGGCTAACATGCCAACTATGTTCTGCAGTGACTAAAATCATTTCAAAGCGATCTGCACGATAACCCGCTCGGCTCAAATGCTTAACTAATACTGTTTTAGGACCTTGATGGCATAACTTACGCGCCGCGTTCACCGCTTGCTCAACCGTAGTGATTTTTTCATTCGCTAACGTTTCTAACTCTAATAAGTTAGGTGCAATAACATCACTCGCCGCTAATGCTTGCTGGCAAAGAAACTCAGCCACTCCGGGGGCAACGATACACCCTTTTTCTGGGTGTCCCATAACAGGATCACAAAAATAGAGTGCTTGAGGATTTGCAGCTTTAACCTTTTTCACAATTGCCAGAATGTCACTACCTTGTTCAGCGGAGCCAATATATCCACTTAACACGGCATCACAGATTTCAAGCTTATGAATCTTTGCTAATCCCTCGACAATATCCGTCAAGTGTTGAGCGGGAAATACAGAACCTGTCCATTGAGGATATTGTGTATGGTTGGAGAATTGCACTGTGTTAAGTGGCCACACATCTACGCCCATACGGCACATAGGGAATGCAGCAGCACTGTTTCCTGCATGGCCGAAAACAACATGGGATTGAATTGATAATACGCTTTTCATTGGAAACCCAGAGAATTGTTATGTCGAATGAAGAGAAATCAGTGAGTAGCCATTGCCAATATGAATAGCCCGGAAATTTCCGGGCTCAATATTACAAAGGTTCGTCAGAGCTATTTCCAGTTAATTAAGCAGTCGTTCTTCTTACCGCGGCGGATAAGGGTATAACGGCCAAATAAACGGTCAGCATCAGTAAATACATACATTGGTTCAGTTTGTTTTTGACCATTGATAGATACTGCATTTGAGCTGATTGCGGTTCTAGCTTGACCACGGGAAGGAGCCAGCTCTGAATCAACTAATGCTTGCTGAAGATCTGCGCCGTCTTCAAGGGCGATGCATGGAATACCATCTTGCGCCAATTGCTCGAAGTCAGCCTCAGTTAAATCAGATACCGCACCAGAGAATAGGCTTTCAGTAATACGTTTTGCTGCTGCAAGACCCGCTTCGCCGTGAACTAATTTAGTCACTTCCTCTGCTAATACATACTGTGCTCGAGGTGCTTTGCCACTATTTTTGTCTTCTTCTTCCAATGCATCTATTTCGCTTAATTCCATGAAAGTAAAGAATTTCAGGAAGCGATAAACGTCAGCATCTGCTGTATTGATCCAGAATTGGTAGAATTTATATTGGCTGGTTTTCTTTGGATCTAACCAAACTGCACCACCTTCAGTTTTACCGAATTTAGTACCGTCAGTTTTGGTGATCAGAGGAACGGTTAAACCAAATACTTGGTTTTGGTGTAAACGACGTGTTAAGTCGATACCGGAAGTGATATTTCCCCATTGGTCTGAACCACCAATTTGCAGTTCAACACCCATCTCTTTATTCATATTCGCAAAGTCATAACCCTGTAACAGGTTATACGCAAACTCAGTGAAAGAGATGCCGACATCATCGCGGTTTAAACGCTGTTTAACGGACTCACGATTAATCATTTGGTTAACAGAGAAGTGTTTACCAATATCACGTAAGAACGTCAGTACGTCCATTTTGCCAAACCAATCATAGTTGTTAGCTAGACGTGCGCTGTTTTCACCGCAATCAAAACTAAGGAATGGTGAAACTTGGTTACGGATTTTTTCTACCCACTCTTGAACGGTTTCTGTGGTGTTTAATTTACGTTCAGTAGCTTTAAAGCTCGGATCGCCAATTAGACCCGTTGCGCCACCAACCAACGCCACAGGCTTGTGCCCGGCTAGTTGGAATCGTTTTAAACACAGCAAAGGAACCAGATGTCCCAAGTGCAAGCTGTCAGCGGTAGGGTCGAAGCCACAATAGAGAGAGATAGGGCCCTGCGCCAGTCTCTCTGCTAACGCATCCTCATCCGTTACCTGGGCAACGAGGCCCCGCTCTTGCAATTGTTTAATCAGGTTATTGCTAGACATCAATGACTCCATCGGTTGAATTTTGTCTATCTATTTTAATATTAAAAATGGACAAAGTGAGACAACGCTCAAAGGCTTGCCAATATGATTTGTCAATTTTCTTAAACGAGGCTATAGCATAAAGCGCATATCAATTAAGCGCCAGCTAAAAAACCATTTATTACGGGGCTAATCGGTCAATTACCCAACCATCCCCTTCTCTTTGGTATAGAAAGCGGTCATGCAGGCGGTGAGCACCACCTTGCCAAAATTCGACACTATTGAAAACAACACGATATCCCCCCCAAAAACTGGGTAATGGAACCTCGCCATTTTGGAATTTCTGTTTAAGTTCTAAAAATTTCCCTTCTAGGATCCCTCGCGCTGAAATTCTCGAAGATTGCGCCGATGCCCAAGCCGCAATTTGGCTATCTTTTGGACGGCTATGGAAATATTTCAGTACTTCAATCGGGCTCAATCGCTCAGCAACTCCCGTAAAATGAACCTGACGATCCAATTGATACCATGGGAAATGCAGGCTGATTTTATTGTTATGCTCTAAATGCTGCGCTTTACGACTACCTAAGTTGGTATAAAAAACTAACCCATCTTTATCAAAATGCTTTAATAACACGATTCGCTGATAAGGCTGTCCGGTTTCATCGACGGTTGCTACACACATTGCGGTAGGATCGGTTAACCGTGCTTCGCAAGCTTGCTTTAACCAACGCTCAAAAAGCGGAATCGGATCAGGAGTTAAATCTTTGCGTCTCAAGCCACCTTTTGTATATTCACGTCGTACCGCGGCAAGATCGATCTCTTCAAGCTCGTTCATTTTACTGTCCTTTATAGCGGTTATTTTTTATCTATATTAGCAGGATATATCGCACCTAATACGCTATCTCTGCTGGCACCAGTGACTGAAGCAAGGCTACCGGATAAACCTGAAATTGTGCGGGCCGCAAGCCATGCAAACGCGAGTGCTTCCATATCATCGCCACTCAGTCCATATTTATCGCTGGGTGCCACTTCAATACCCGGTAATAATGTCGCTAACCGCAACATTAAGAATTTGTTCTGGGCGCCACCACCACACACTATCAAACGTTCACAGCCGCCGCATAATTTAACTTGATCCACAATAGATACAGCGGTTAATTCACACAATGTAGCTTGAACATCCTCAGGTGATAACAATTGAAAATGCGCTAGATGCTGCTCCAGCCATTGCATATTAAAATATTCACGCCCAGTACTTTTGGGTGCTGAACGTTTAAAATAGCCATCATTAAGCATCATGTTCAATAGAGCTTGATTCACCGTACCCGTCTTTGCCCATTCTCCATCTTTATCATAGGCTTGTTGCTTATTACGCCAGACCCAAGTATCCATTAGCATATTGCCAGGTCCTGTGTCATAACCTTTTACATAAGCATTTGGGAGTAATGCGGTAACATTCGCTATTCCACCAATATTGAGCACAATTCGTTTTTCAGTGGGATGCCCTAATACCGCCAAATGGAATGCAGGAACTAATGGCGCACCTTGACCACCGTAAGCCATATCTCTACGACGAAAATCACCAATTGTAGTGATTCCCGTTAAGGCTGCGACTCGATTGTTATCACCAATTTGCATAGTAAAGGGGGTTTCGCTATCAGGTTCATGCCAAACCGTCTGCCCATGACAGCCAATAGCAATAATATCTTCAGGAGATAAACCCGTTTGCTGAAGAAGCTGATTAATGGCATTGGCATATATTGTGCCGAGTTCTCTGTCAATTTTCCCTAGCTCAGAAAGTGTTGTTTCTTGCCCTTGGCAAATATTTAGAATCCGCTTTTTCAATTCGATAGGAAATGAGGCACTCAAGCTCGCTTGTTCCGCAACAAATTTATCATTTATTGCAGCTAAAACGACATCAACACCATCTAGGCTAGTTCCTGACATAACACCGATATAGCGACCTGACTTAATCATCATTTATTCCCTTTAACGTGCCTATTCACTTGATGAGATAAACTACGAAAGATTGTGCTTCGAGGGAAGTATTTGTCAACTGATCGATTCAATTTCTCGTACCGCTTCGCAGGAATAATAAATAAATGAAGAGAAGATTCAAAATAGTGAGCAAAATAGCAGCAATAGATGTTTTTTTTATCTATTGCTTATTTAATTTGATTTATAATGGTTCATTCTGTAATTATCTGCTACACCTTAAAGTGAGTGGTCACCATTACAGGTAAAAGTGCACTCTTTATTGATTGCTATAATGAGATGCTCTGAAATAGATAAAAACAGATCACTCTTTAGCAAAGGGTGCCCTAAATTGGGATTTTAGGTAGAATTTGAGACATTTTACCTAGTGTTGATGCATTATTTAATTCAAGATTAGTAATCTAGGCTCTGTTATCTAAAATAAATTTTTGATGTTATTGCGCTTATGGTAAGAACAAATATTCAATGCTACGTTACTGCCACAAACAGCAAGTCTCATAGGAGTTATTATGCTTAAGAAAGTTTTTGTAGGTGTTGCTGCGGTTGTTGCATTATCTGGCTGTGTCAATACGAGTACGCTTTCTGGTGATACTATTTCAGCTCAAGATGCTAAACAAGTGCAAACCGTTACTTATGGTACAGTCCTGAATGCGCGCCCTGTTACTATCCAAGCGGGTGAAGATGGTAACGTTATTGGTGCTATTGGTGGAGCTGTAATTGGTGGTCTATTAGGTAATACTGTTGGTGGTGGTACAGGCAAAACGCTGGCAACCGCTGCTGGTGCAATTGCCGGCGGTTTAGCAGGTCAACAGGCTCAAGGCGCTTTAAATAAAAGCCAAGGTGTTCAACTGGAAATTCGTTTAGACAGCGGTAAAAATATTGTTGTTGTTCAAAAACAAGATCCAACTGCTTTCCGTGTTGGTCAACGTGTCATGATTGCAAACAGCGGAAGCACAGTCACAGTTTCACCTCGTTAAGTTGATTCAAATTAAAATAAAATGCGTTCACCTCCCATGATTCGGTGAACGCATTTTCTGTTAACAAGTTTTAGTGATTTAATTTTAATCTCATGGCTGTTAATAAAATTTAGTGTTATTAACAATGCTAAATTATTTTACTGAATTTTTTTGTATGTTTCATTTTAAATTTATTTTGATTCGTCTTTACATCCCCATACTTCATAGATGAAATAATTTAAATTGATATTATTTTAATGAAAGGAAAATATGATATTTTCACACTATCCTTTACTGTTCAGCCTTATCTACAGCGTCCAAAACTTTATATCTAAAAGTAGCAAAATATAAAGCCGCCTCACGTAAAAAATCATGCATTAGATAAAATCAAAATACATATTACGTGAATAGTGGCTATATTTATTAGTTCAATATATTTTCGATTACATTTCATTCATGAATAAACAATTATTAAGCTATGAATCATTCTGTAATCGTAGGATATTTTTTTTCCAACTTTAACAACAATAGAGATAACTGCCCTAGCTCATCATGGCTAATATTACTCAGAATTTCTGTACGCGTATTATTAATCACTTGATCCACAGTTTTGATAAAAGGCTCTGATTCCTCAGTTAATTTGATTCTTTTGGCTCGTCGATCGTTAGCACAAGTATGGCGAGAAATTAGCTTTTTCTCTTCCAATTGATCTAGCGTCCGAACCAATGACGGTTGCTCAATCCCAATGGCTTTTGCCAGCTGAATCTGTGATTGTTCTGGAGGTAACTGACTAATGTTATGTAATGTTACCCAATGTGTTTGCGTTAACTTCAGTGGCTTTAGACGGTAGTCAATTAATGCTCGCCACATACGTACTACGCGAGATAATTCAGTTCCAATTTGTGATTCCAATTTACCCTCCTGTATATAATTATAATGTCTAAAAAATATACCTAATACATATTATTTTTTAAATTATATATTAATTCCCTTTTATATTGACAACCTTTTATTGACTCAATACCTAATAAATACCTATATATAGTGAGTATCAATAATTTATTGCGTGATATATCCTTTATTTTCTTCCATGTACTTTCATGTAAAAACAATCCAATCACTTAATAAGATAACCTATCAATTATCTTATTAATAAGAATAGCCTTACTCTTCTTTCGAATCTATCTATTTTAACCCTTATAGTAATTACAGCTAACAATAAAAAATGCAATAGCAAATAAATCCTTTAAAAACAAAAGAATATAGTTATTCTTAAAATTATGTCATTTACAGTGGATTTGCATAAATACCATCATCATTTTGAATAAATAAAATTTTATTGAAAGATAACCAATGAAATTAATGTTAATTTATCAATTCGTACTTTAATGATTTACAACCTACTAATTAGTAGTGAAATAATTAATCCACTAAAACAATGACTGCTGTGGATCATTATTTTCTTCTTGGGCCACTTTCTTACTATTTGCTCTTAATAGTCGTTGACGGCATAAACGAATCACATGACGTTTCTGAGCATTGGTTAATTGCAACCACCCGAAACGTTCATCTCGAGTACGATAGCAACCTCGGCAATACCCTTGCTCATTGGTTTGACATATCCCACGACAAGGGCTTGGAATGTCAAAAAACTCAAGTTGTTCAGCCATCGTTAACCACCCGTAATATAAACATAAAATTATGATATACTCCCTCGAATTGAGTATAACCATGATATGGCTAAAAAATAAACCACAATCGCTGTATTTAGCCATATCCACGCGTTATATTAATAAATTGATTCGACTTTAAGCATCACTGCGTACGAATTTATTGGGAGACTTTTATTATGCGCTTACTACATACCATGCTCCGTGTCACCGACATGCAACGCTCCATTGATTTTTATACTAAAGTATTAGGCATGCGCCTACTGCGTACGAGCGAAAATGAAGAATATAAATATTCCTTAGCATTCGTAGGCTACAGTGATGAAAGCGAAGGTGCTGTTATCGAACTAACTTATAATTGGGGCGTAACAGAATATGATTTAGGCAATGCATATGGTCACATTGCACTCGGAGTTGATGATGTTGCTAAAACATGTGAAGACATCCGTCATGCAGGTGGAAATGTGACTCGTGAAGCAGGTCCTGTCAAAGGCGGCACCACCGTTATCGCATTTGTTGAAGATCCTGATGGATATAAAATCGAGCTCATTGAGAATAAAAGTGCAAGTAAAGGATTAGGTAATTAATCCTCTTCATGAATTTTAAATTTCGGGGGAGGATATCATCCCCCGAAATTTCTTCAGTATCTACCTGCAAAAATGAATTCCCTTTGGCATAATGAAGCCAACCAGAAACTGTAAATTGAAAGCCTAATGTCTGAAAAAAATAATCCTAACTCACTGGTTAACCGATTTCGGGGTTACTACCCTGTTGTTATTGATGTTGAAACTGGTGGGTTCAACCCTAAAACTGATGGCCTGCTTGAGATAGCCGCCATTACACTTAAGATGGATAAAGATGGCTGGCTCGCCATTGATGAAACGCTGCATTTTCATGTAGAACCTTTTGAGGGGGCGAATTTGGAACCCTCGGCTCTTGAATTTACAGGTATCGATCCAACCAACCCATTACGTGGGGCAGTGAGTGAATATGACGCATTGCATGCCATTTTTAAAACAATCCGAAAAGGCATGAAAAACACAGATTGTAATCGAGCAATTATGGTGGCGCACAATGCTAATTTTGACCACAGTTTTGTCATGAATGCAGCTGAACGCTCTGGGTTAAAGCGTAACCCTTTCCATCCTTTTGCAACATTCGATACGGCAGCACTGAGTGGTTTAGTTTTTGGGCAAACTATCCTCGCAAAAGCATGTGTCACAGCGGGTATTCCATTTGATGGAAAACAAGCTCATGGCGCCTTGTATGATACTAATCGTACCGCACTGTTATTCTGCGAGTTAGTGAATAAATGGAAAAAACTCGGCGGATGGCCGCTTCCTAGCGAACCTCAATAACGCCCTTTATTCCCGCCAGAAATACAAAAAAACCGTATTAGTTTTTATGCTAATACGGTTTTCTATCAATATGTTGTAAGCTCAAAGGCCCACATAACCATTTGATTACTCAGTAATGGTTTCATCTGCTGGACGGTATTTGTCCGCAGTTTCTTTAATCAATGTTTGTAACTCGCCACGCTGGAACATTTCAACGATAATGTCACAACCACCAACTAACTCGCCATCAACCCATAATTGCGGGAATGTTGGCCAGTTAGCATATTTTGGCAGCTCTGCGCGGATATCTGGATTTTGTAGAATGTCGACGTAAGCAAAGCGTTCACCGCAAGAAGACAGTGCTTGAACAGCTTGAGCAGAAAATCCGCAGCTAGGCAGTTTTGGAGAGCCTTTCATATATAATAAAATTGGGTTTTCTTTAACTTGGCGCTCAATTTTTTCGATTGTTGTCATTTTATATCCTAAAACGTGGGTGCTGATTTTGTAGTCAGGTGAGTCACTTTAAATCATTCCTCAGAACCATTTCCAAGATAACTCATTAGACAGAACAGATTGACCGGTGTAATGCCGGCATTGTCAAAACATCGCAAATTGTTCCGTGATTGTTTCATACAATATGCCAGTTTTATAAGGTGAATACTATAGCACTCCTATTTGCGGTACTCAAAAGGTGAAGAACAAATAGCAACGTTTTCTTTTTGCTATAAAAAATTTGCTGTTGGCGTTTTTGCCGTGTAATCATAGGAGTTATTTGTTAATATATTAGCAAATTAATAACACTTGATGCATTTCTCCGCTTATCCATGATAATCACGATCAGGGTGAGAGTGATATTATGCAACTTACTAACAATTAAGACATAAATAGCATCATGTAGCAGGTTTTTTCTTACAGTAGCCTGTATTCTGTTATGATAAATAAATAACTGATTCGATGACGTGGTAGCTGATAATCGTTTCCCGTCACTATAATAGAAGTAGATTAACAAATAGATACACGCTTAATTTCGCTCATTTTACGAGCAAACACCCTAAACACTGAATAAAAGCAATCAAGGAGTACGCAATGTCTTTTGAATTACCAGCTCTACCTTATGCTAAAGATGCTTTAGAACCGCATATCTCTGCTGAAACCTTAGAATATCACTATGGTAAGCACCACAACACATATGTTGTTAACCTGAACAACCTGATCAAAGGCACCAAATTTGAAGGTCTGTCTTTAGAAGAAATCATCAAAACTTCTGACGCTGGCGTATTCAATAACGCGGCTCAAGTTTGGAACCACACTTTCTACTGGCACTGCTTAGCACCAAATGCAGGTGGCGAACCAACAGGTAAAGTTGCTGAAGCTATCAACAAAGCATTCGGTTCATTCGCTCAGTTCAAAGAGCAATTCACTGATGCCGCAGTTAAAAACTTCGGTGCAGGTTGGACTTGGTTAGTGAAAAAAGCAGATGGTAGCCTCGCTATCGTCAACACCTCTAACGCAGCAACACCAATCTCTGGTGACGACAAGCCCGTTCTGACTGTTGATATCTGGGAACACGCTTACTACATCGATTACCGTAACGCGCGTCCAAAATACTTAGAAAATTTCTGGGCGCTGGTTAACTGGAAATTTGTTGAAGAAAATCTGGCTTAATTTTAGTTCAGATCTAAAATGACTAAGGGCGAGTACAATACTCGCCCTTAATTATTTCTCATCCTAAATAGTAAGGATGGAAATGAAATCAGAAAATGTGCACAACAAACAAAATAATTACAGCTAAAGAGCCAAATGCCGCTAGTAATCCATATTTTAAATCTGTATCCATGAGACCCTCTCATATCGAGAAATTGAATTATCAAATAACCATAAAATAAAAAGGTTATTTCAGTATACATGCACAAAAACGTAAAACCAGTGTCTATATCACATGTTATAACATCAATTATTTCTTTCGTTTTTGCGCTAGATCAGACAAAATCGATAACAAATCGCTAAATTATTGCCAGCAAAGAGACTATGCATCAATATGCAGGTAATTATTTAACTAGAATTATTTTAGAGACCAAGTTTTGGTTAGGAGTTTTTTCTTCTCATGGCAACAATTAAAGATGTGGCGAAGCGTGCAGGCGTCTCCACCACAACCGTCTCCCATGTTATCAACAAGACGCGTTTTGTCGCTGATGATACAAAAACGGCCGTTTGGGCCGCCATCAAAGAGCTCAATTATTCTCCAAGTGCGGTTGCTCGTAGTTTAAAAGTCAATCACACCAAATCAATTGGTCTACTGGCGACATCAAGTGAGGCGCCCTATTTTGCAGAAGTCATCGAATCTGTTGAAAATAGTTGCTATGAGAAAGGCTACACTTTAATTTTATGTAATTCTCACAATAACTTAGGTAAGCAAAAAGCCTACCTGCAAATGCTGGCGCAAAAACGAGTCGATGGTCTACTTGTCATGTGCTCAGAATACCCCGATACCCTAATTGGCATGTTGGAAGATTACCGCAATATTCCAATGGTGGTAATGGATTGGGGAACTTCTCGTGGCGACTTTACTGATAGTATTATTGATAACTCTTTCCACGGTGGTTATTTAGCCGGTCGTTACCTTATTGATCGCGGTCATCGGGAAATTGGCGTGATCCCGGGGTCTCTCGAAAGAAATACGGGGATTGGACGTTTAACTGGTTTTAAAAAAGCCATGGAAGAAGCCAAAGTCACCCTGAAAGATGAGTGGATTGTTCAGGGAGATTTCGAGCCAGAATCCGGTTATAAAGCGATGATGCAAATCCTCAGTAACAAGCACCGCCCTACAGCTGTCTTTTGTGGTGGTGATATTATGGCGATGGGGGCAATTTGTGCTGCTGATGAGATGGGACTGCGAGTTCCTCAAGATATTTCCATTATTGGTTATGATAACGTGCGTAACGCTCGTTACTTCACCCCAGCTTTGACTACCATTCACCAGCCAAAAGAGCGTTTAGGTCAAATGGCATTTGCGATGTTGCTTGATCGTATCGTGAATAAACGTGAAGATGCACAAACGATTGAAGTTCATCCACGTTTAGTTGAACGCCGTTCCGTGGCAGATGGTCCATTTATCGACTATCGCCGTTAATCATGTCGTTATTATTTAGCTAGCAAACCACTCCGCGTTGAGCGTTTCACTATCACCAAGATAGTCCAGAAGCCAACTCAACGCCGGAGATGTATTGTTTTCAACCCATGTTAAGCAACATGGACTTTCAGGGAAAGGCTGCGCTAGCTCCAATTCAACTAATTTCCCTTCTGCACACAAGGGTGCGGCTCGATGTTCTGGCACCATTCCAACGCAGAGACCATTCGCTAAACATGCCAAACCACTTTCCCAATAAGGCACAACTAAGCGGCGCTGGTTATCCAATGCCCACGTGTCTCGCTTAGGTAAGCTTCGAGAGGTATCTTCAAGACATAAACTCGGATACTCTCGCATTTGGTCATCCGTCAGTTTACCTTGGATTTTTGCTAATGGGTGTTCAGGGCTTGCCACACAGCGCCATGACATAAACCCCATATCACGAAAACTATAACGCTCACCAATGGGTGAGGCACGAGTTGCACCAATTGCCACATCCACTCTGCCATCCGCTAAAGCATCCCAGACACCATTAAAAACTTCAGGGTGTATATAGAGCTCAATATCAGGAAAATGGCGATAAAAGTCTAAAATCAACTGCTCAGTACGCTGTGGTTTCACAATACAATCAACCGCAATACTGAACTGCCCACGCCACCCATTTGCGACTTGCTGACACTGATGGCGGGTATCAATCATTTTTTTGATAACACTTCGGCTCTCTTTAATAAAGATAACGCCCGCTTCAGTCAACACTACATCGCGGTGACGCCGCTCAAATAGTGGTACTGCCAACCATTCCTCGATTTGTTTCACTGTATAGCTGATCGCTGAAGGGACTCGATGCAGCTCATCTGCGGCACCACTAAAACTTCCCGTTCGAGCCACTGCGTCTATGACTTCAAGTGCATGAGCTGACCACATTTTCTTTCCCTTCAAATAATTTGATAGCAGAGTCCAAATATTACCGTTTCACAACGTAAAAAAATAGCCTATACAATAAGATAACCGTTAACATTATTTCAAATATAGATTAAGTAAAAACTATGACAAATACTGCGACAAAAAACTCCTCTGGATTTTTGATTTACCTTGCCGGCTTAAGCATGCTGGGGTTTTTAGCCATCGATATGTATCTGCCTGCCTTTGGTTCAATGCAAACCGCATTAAACACCACTGAAGGTGCGATCAGCGCATCATTAAGTATCTTTTTAGCTGGCTTCGCTTTTGCTCAGCTTTTGTGGGGCCCTCTTTCCGATAAATTAGGTCGTAAACCTATCCTTATTGTCGGGCTTGCCTTATTTATTGTGAGTTGCTTAGGGATGATTTGGGTTACAGATGCAACTCAGTTATTAATATTACGATTCTTACAAGCCGTTGGCGTCTGTGCTGCTGCTGTTTTATGGCAAGCACTTGTTATCGACCGCTATAACGAAGCCGATACCCAAAAAGTGTTTGCCTCTATTATGCCGCTGGTTGCACTCTCTCCTGCCTTAGCACCATTGTTAGGCGCATGGGTACTTGAACACAGAAACTGGGAATTTATTTTTATTGTACTGATGTTGGTTGGCGTTTTATTGCTGTTACCCACATTATGTTTAAAGAAAGTTGCCCCAAAAATCACTGTTGATGAAGAAAAAGCTCAAGCAAAAATTTCTTTTATTACCCTGCTAAGATCCCCCGTTTTCAGCGGCAACGTCATGATTTATGCAGCATGTAGCGCGGGTTTCTTTGCCTGGTTAACAGGTTCCCCATTTATTTTACGTAATATGGGCTTTAACCCTGCTGACATCGGTTTAAGTTATATACCTCAAACGTTAGCCTTCATCGTTGGGGGTTATGGCTGCCGTTTTGTGTTAGCTAAAGTTCGTGCTGAAACTTTATTCCCATTATTATTAGCAGGTTATGCCATCAGCATGATTATTCTATTTATAATGGCAATCTACATGCAGCCAACATTGACGATGATTTTGATTCCATTCTGCTTTATGGCTGCAATGAACGGAGCTTCGTACCCTATTGCCGTTGCAAAAGCACTCAATACATTCCCTTCAGCCAGTGGTAAAGCCGCTGCGTTACAAAATGCTTTACAGTTAGGGTTGTGTTTCTTAGCCAGTTTATTAGTGTCTACACTCACTTTTGATCCATTACTTTCCACTACGGGAGTGATGGCATTTACTGTTATCCCAATGATTATTGGCTACTTTATGCAGCGCTGTGCCACTAAATCAAATGAGGCAATTAAGCATACTGAATACCAGCATGATTAATTAAACTTATACTTCACCGTATTAGAAATCAGCCACGTTACCATCATGAGTCACGTGGCTGATTTTTTATTTTGATGAATACGTAATTTATAGAGTTAATTTTTACTTATAACACGCTATTATTAGCACATTCAATTATGACGTTTTGAAGAACCATGCTGAAACAGTATTATCCTCCTGATGAATTAAAAGAATTTGTGAGTTCCATTTTGATCATCAAGAAATTTACTGATGCGATTAAAATATTTCCGGGTACCGGCGCTGAAATCTGGGTTTCGACGGAAAATATCAGCATGTCGACCCATGAGCATACATCCGTTAATCCCTTTCAATTAGTCATTCCCAGAATCAATATCTTTACTGCCATCCCTAATAATGCCAGTGTGATGGTCTTACGTATTCGCCATGACGCATTGCGTTTTTTACTTCCACTACGCACATTAAATTATACAGACACCCCAACCCCTCTTAGCCAAGTTTGGAGCAATAACTGGTTTAAATCATTAGCTAACTCCTCGTTTAAGGAGCTAAATGAATGTTTCTATGTTACCAAGGAGACTAAGAAAGCCCATTTTATCGATCACGTACTTGATTCCCTTTATCGTAATCCAAATAAAAAAATCACCGAAATTGCCGATGAAATAGGCTACAGTGCACGCTTAGTTCAAAAGGAGTTTTTAAAAGAATTTGGAATTACACCAAAACGTTATCAAATCAATTGTCGCTTAGAACACGTCATGAAAAGTATGGTTAAAGAACAAGATACCTACCGGTGGTTTGAAACGGGTTATTATGATCAATCCCACTTTTATCGGGATTTTAAGCGTTACTTTACTATGACGCCATCGGCATTTTTAAAGTCAAATTATTCGCTTTTTTACAATACAAAAACAAAGTCTCCATTAAGATAGTTCCGAGTATATAAGGAGAACGGTATGAGTATTGTTGTATATGCCCAAATCACTACCGAAAAAAAGGATGGGTATTTAACGAAAAAAATCGTTAGTGAAATTGCCAAACGCAGCCGGATGGAAAAAGGATGTTTGCAGTATGATCTGATGGCAAAAGAGAATGGTTATATTGTTTTTGAAGAGTGGGAAAATGCACACGCATTAGAAATGTATCAAAAAAGCTCACATTTCAAACAATTAGTCGAAGCTATTGAGCGTGATAATGCAATTTTTTCCGTCAACTTTAGTGAAAAATAATAGAAAATTCGAGTGAATTTAACATCATCGATTAAATAAGCTATAGCTCAATGATGAGCTATAGCCTCACCAAATGAGAAACTAAGCGGAAGGTTTCTCACTTTCTGCTAAGTCTTCTGCCGCTTGCTTTTGTGTCAATAATTTTTCTTGTTCTTTTTGATGCAAAACGCGCTCAACGGTATCAACGATTGCTTGGGTTTGTGGATCAATCTCAATATTGACCTTATCCCCCAGACGTTTGCTTCCAAGCGTTGTTCTTGCCAGCGTTTCGGGAATTAAATGTACGCAAAAACGATTATTGATCACATCACCAACCGTTAAACTGATACCATCAATCGCGACAAAGCCTTTGTGCAAAATATATTTCATCAGTGCTTTATCATAGATAGATAGCCAAATTTGATGATTATCTTCCGAAGTGAAAATTTTACTAATTTCAGCCGTGGTCACGATATGGCCCGAAACAACATGACCACCAATTTCATCACCATATTTAGCCGCACGCTCAATATTAACCACGTCCCCTTCTTTTAATTCACCCAAATTTGTTAAGCGCAACGTCTCTTTGATTAAATCAAAGCTAACATTTTCACCTTCAATTTTAGTCACGGTTAAGCAGCAACCATTGTGTGCTACCGATGCGCCTGTTTCTAAACCCACTAATAATTCTGGCGTGAATTTCATGACATGAGTACGGAAATTAGCTCTTTCCGTGATTGCAATAATTGGAGCGGTTCCTTGAACAATGCCTGTAAACATAATGACTCTCAGTGCTGTGAATTAATGAACTCAGTTTACCTAAGAATTTTCAGAGATCTATCTTATTTGAGTGGTTATATTCATGCTGTCATCACAAAATATTTAAACCATTTCTATACTAATATGCTGTTTTATTATTCTTAACTATAACAATGTTGGATTGAATACATAAAAGAGATAGAATAAGGGGTTAGCATTAACTATCTGATTTTTTAGTAAATCATAGAATTTTCATTCCTCTTTTTCTTTTTTTAATTCGAAACTTATTGTGAAGGTGTATGCGTGCAGAAATATATTACAGAAGCGCGTAGCTTGTTGGCTCTCGGAATCCCTATCTTCTTCGCCCAATTCTCCCAAACTGCAATGGGGTTTGTGGACACCATTATGGCTGGAAGTGTTAGTGAAATTGAGATGTCAGCTGTGGCTGTTGGTTTTTCTATTTGGTTGCCTGCTATCTTATTAGGGCAAGGCATTCTCATGGCTCTCACGCCAATTATTGCTCAAATGAACGGCTCTGGTCGTCGGAATTTAATTGGTGACCAAGTTCAGCAAGGATTATGGCTGGCATTCATTTTAGGTATCAGTGTCATGTTATTGCTATACAACAGCAAACTGATTATCAGTAACATGCCTCATATCGATGAAGAGTTAGCGGATAAATCGGTACGTTTCCTCCACGCGATTATGTGGGGAGCGCCTGGTTATCTTTTCTATCAAGTCTATCGTAGCCAATGTGAAGGTTTATCGAAAACCAAACCGGGGATGGTTATCGGCTTTCTTGGCTTGATGGTGAATATTCCCGTTAACTATATCTTTATTTATGGCCATTTTGGCGCACCAGCCTTAGGTGGCGTCGGTTGTGGTGTTGCAACTGCAACGGTGTACTGGGCGATGTGCTTAATGATGAGATGGTATGTTAAACATGCGCCAAATCAGCGAGATATCCGTCCAGCACAAACATTAGCAACGCCAAATCCAGATATTTTAAAGCGCATTATCGTACTCGGAGCGCCGATTGGTTTAGCACTGTTCTTTGAAGTCACATTGTTTGCTGTTGTTGCCCTACTGGTTGCTCCTCTAGGTGTTGTTGCTGTTGCAGGTCATCAAGTGGCTCTTAATTTCAGCTCCGTGATGTTTATGTTCCCACTATCGATGGGGATCGCCGTCACTATTCGTGTTGGCTATAACTTAGGACGCCAGTCTACAGAGGCCGCAAAAGTGTCTTCTTATACCGGGCTTGCGGTCGGGCTATCTTTAGCGTGTTTAACGGCGATCTTTACCAGCTCATTCCGCGAGCCTATCGCTATGATGTATAACAAGAATCCAGAGGTTGTTGTTCTTGCCTCTAGCTTAATGCTATACGCAGCGATTTATCAGCTTTCAGATTCTGTGCAAGTTATTGGCGCTGGGGTACTTCGCGGTTATAAAGATACTCGCTCAATCTTCTTTATCACCTTTACTGCGTATTGGATTTTAGGCTTACCGTCAGGCTATATTCTGGCATTAACAGATTTAGTGACTGACCCTATGGGACCAAAAGGTTTTTGGCTAGGATTTATTATTGGCTTAACCGCAGCAGCCATTGGTATGGCAACACGTATTTTGTGGATCCATCGCCAGTCGGATAGTGTTGTTCTATTACGTTCAACTCGATAATTGACGTAATTTTCAGCGTTTTATGGCAAGGGAGACTCTGTTTTTTTGCGAATAGTTTTAAATACGAGCAAACTCTCGCAAAATTACATTTTCCCCTTGCCAGATTGACGACAGAACGTTAATATTCGTCCCCGTCGTTAAAGCAGTAATGATTGTATGCGTCCGTAGCTCAGTTGGTTAGAGCACCACCTTGACATGGTGGGGGTCGGTAGTTCGAGTCTACTCGGACGCACCATTTAAATTACCATCAGCGACAAATCTAGCATCATTTCAGTGCGTCCGTAGCTCAGTTGGTTAGAGCACCACCTTGACATGGTGGGGGTCGGTAGTTCGAGTCTACTCGGACGCACCATTTAAATTTGTCTTCATCGACAAACAAAGCATCAAATTCAGTGCGTCCGTAGCTCAGTTGGTTAGAGCACCACCTTGACATGGTGGGGGTCGGTAGTTCGAGTCTACTCGGACGCACCATTCTAATTATTCAAATCAATAAAGACTCTGAACCTCTATTTATCCTGCTTAAACATACTTTTTTCAAACATCATATTTGTCTTGATTGTGATTTTATTTTCCCTTATTTTGTTGCGCAACCCACATTCAGTTGAAAATCTCGCGGTTGTTTGATCTTAATTACTTCTGAATCAAATTTAGTAAAATTTGATTTGTCTCACAGTTTGATGTTGTTTATAATACCCCTATGAGCTGAAAGGTTTCAACAAAGACAAATCAGCATGTTAGCTTTAATGAAAAATGTCATCTACACTATACTAAGAATCAAAAATTGACGCTTTTCCAATAAATAGATTTTGAATACCAGACTGTCGCCTATTCTTATAAATGAGTTGCGCAACATAGACTATCTTGCGCATTAAGCATCGGCGGCAATACCGATTTCCTTTATAACCATTAGATAGACTGCCATGAAAAAAACCAAAATTGTTTGTACCATCGGACCAAAAACCGAATCAGAAGAGAAATTAACCCAATTACTGGATGCAGGCATGAATGTCATGCGCCTTAACTTCTCCCACGGCGACTATGAAGAACATGGTCAACGTATCAATAACCTCCGCTCTGTCTGTGCAAAAACCGGTAAACAAGCAGCTATTCTGCTGGACACTAAAGGTCCAGAAATCCGCACCATGAAATTAGAAGGCGGCAATGACGTTTCTCTCGTTGCAGGTCAAACCTTCTCTTTCACAACAGATACTTCCGTCATCGGTAACCAAGAGCGTGTTGCTGTTACTTACCCTGGCTTAACTAAAGATTTAAAAGTCGGTGATACCGTTTTAGTCGATGATGGCTTAATTGGTATGACTGTCACCAATATCACTGACACAGAAGTCGTTTGCCAAGTATTAAACAATGGCGACCTTGGTGAGAAAAAAGGCGTTAACTTACCAGGCGTTTCTATCGGTTTACCGGCTCTGGCAGAAAAAGATAAAGAAGACCTCATTTTTGGCTGCCAACAAGGCGTTGATTTTGTTGCAGCTTCATTTATCCGTAAACGTTCAGACGTTGAAGAGATTCGTGCTCATCTGAAAAAACACGGTGGCGAGAATATTCAAATCATCTCTAAGATTGAGAACCAAGAAGGTTTAAACAATTTCGACGAAATCCTTGAAGCCTCTGACGGCATCATGGTTGCACGCGGTGACTTAGGGGTTGAAATCCCAGTTGAAGAAGTCATTTTCGCCCAAAAAATGATGATTGAAAAATGCGTTAATGCTCGTAAAGTGGTTATTACTGCAACGCAAATGCTAGATTCAATGATCAAAAACCCACGCCCTACCCGCGCAGAAGCAGGTGACGTTGCGAATGCTATCTTAGATGGTACTGATGCAGTTATGTTGTCAGGGGAAAGCGCGAAAGGTAAATACCCAGTTGAAGCTGTGACCATCATGGCAACAATTTGTGAGCGTACTGACCGCGTAATGCCTACTCGCATTGAAAACCAAAAACCAACTCAGCGTTTACGTGTCACTGAAGCGGTTTGTCGTGGTGCCGTTGAAATGTCAGAAAAACTGGATGTACCATTAATCGTTGTAGCGACTTACGGTGGTAAATCAGCGAAATCTGTACGCAAATACTTCCCTACCGCGCCAATTCTAGCTCTAACAACGAATGAAGAAACTGCACGTCAGTTACTGTTAGTTAAAGGCGTTATTCCGATGATCGTGGGCCCATTTGAATCAACCGATGATTTCTATCGCGAAGGTAAACGTGCTGCACTGGAAAGTGGTTTAGCTGTATCCGGTGATGCAGTGGTTATGGTCTCTGGTGCATTAGTACAAAGCGGTACAACGAATACGTCATCAGTGCACGTTCTGTAATCATTTAGCCTTAGTAAGAATGACAATAACCCTATTGCTTCACCGCAGTAGGGTTTTTTATTCGCTAACATAACTGGAATTTAGTGATTCGTGCGAAATATAATTTCAATAAGTTACGTTATGATCTTCGAAAATCTAATTCACGCAAATCTCAATTACAAATCATTTACAAAATTAATCATAAAACGATAACCATTCGCTCAAATTTCAAACTAACAATCCCTTAATTGAAATTTTTATTCGTTTTCACCCTGTTAAATATAAAGTATTTCTAGCAAAACTTTGAATTACGTACTAGCATAAGACTTAGTAAGTACCATACCCTAATTTACATTAGGTTGTTTTAAAGGGATAGAGGTAGCTTTAAGATAACGCTCTTAAGTCTATTTTTTGGTTGCTTGCTTTTATATTTTCAAGATAAATCAATCTAGAGGGTAAAATAATGATTCGTACTAAAATTGTACTGGGCTCTATCGTATTAGCTTCAGCATTACTGGCGGGTTGTTCTAACAGCACTGAAGTGCAAAAGCTCTCTTCAGACGTGCAAACTCTGAACGGTAAAGTTGACCAGCTGAGCAATGACGTTCAGTCTCTGCGTTCTGATGTACAAACTGCACAAGAAGAAGCAGCTCGTGCAAACCAACGTCTGGACAACCAAGTACGTACTTACAAAAAATAAGTTCGACTTGATGTTATCTAGAAAAGCTTAACAGCTGAATTATTATTGAGGGCCTATTTTATAGGCCCTTATTTTTTACGTCGACTCTCGCTCAAGATAGGTAGTCATTAACTTTTAAATGACTGATATTTGGCAGGAATAGATGACTTCACTTCCCCTTCAAACACAGGTTGAGGTTGAGTGATCGTAAATGGTGCAATCGGTTTTAATTGCTGATAATCGCGTCCCATCGTTTCCGAGTTTTCGCCAACATTCACTTTTACAGGAAGCCCTGAGCGTCTAGAGAGCTCTGCTTGAACCTTCGCTTTATCAACCCCTGGATTCGCTAAAAACGCTTGGAAATCGTCTGTCAGCTTAATTGGCATCGTTTGTGGGTTATCACTGTCTTTACGAGACAACGGCTGATGCACTTCAATATAGTAACTACCATCCGGCTCTTTCGAATACTTAACAGGCTGATCAATAACTTGAACTCGGGTACCTTTTGGCACATTCGTGAACAACGCCTTGATATCATCAGGGCGTAAACGAATACAGCCAGAACTCACTCGCATACCAATACCAAAATTAGCATTAGTACCGTGGATCAGGTATTCACCTCGACCATAAGACAGACGCAGCGCATATAGCCCCATTGGGTTTTCAGGTCCAGCTGGTACTACCGCAGGCAACGTTATACCTTGTTGCGCATAATGCTTACGAATATTGGTTGTCGGTGTCCATGTTGGGTCTTTAATCAGCTGGCTAATGGATGTGACCATTTCAGGGGTATCACGTCCTAGTTGGCCAATTCCAATTGGATACACAACCACTTTGCGGCTATTTTCTGGATAGTAATAGAGACGAAGTTCCGCTAAGTTGATCACAATGCCTGTACGCGGCGTTGAAGGTAATAACATCTGCGCTGGAATAATCAGTGGCTTACCCACTTCAGGCAAATAAGGGTCGGTGCCGGGATTTGCTTCTAACATTGCCAGTAAACCAATTTGGTAGTCACTTGCAATTGCTTCCAGTGGGCGCCCATCGTTAGGCACCACATACGTGATATTTTCCCCGATTAGGCGCGTATTGTTATTGGGTAATGGATAATCTTTAGCCTGTGCTGGTGCCAGCACCGCACTCATGACAAACAAACTTACCGCCGTCAAAACTCTTTTCATACCTACTCCAAGGAAAATAAGATTCATTACAAAATTCAAACAATATCGCTCATAATAGCAACTATCTCGAATATCTTTAATACTTAATAAATATTTTAGCCAGCTAATCATTAGAATAAGCGATAGCTACCGTAAGACATTGTTAATTTAACAATAGAATACAGTAAGTTACTTAACTATAAGTTCTAGTATAAGAATAAGAGGAATAAAAGAAAAATGTGGGAAATTCTGAAGATTTCCCACTGAGGCATTAAATTAGTTGGCTGGCCCGCGTCAAAATCGACTTGATCATGCCATTTAAACCTTGCGTACGCGAAGGTGTAAGATGCTGTTCAAGCGCTAATTGTTGGAAAAACCGCTTCACATCCACGGCAAGAATTTGCTCGGGTGTTTTCCCTTGAAAAAGGATAATCACAATCGCGACTAGACCTTTAACAATTGCTGCATCACTGTCTCCCGCAAGAGCCACATGACCGTCCGGTTGCTTTTGCATATCAATCCATACTTGGCTTTGGCAACCTGCAATCAAATTAGCATCCACTCTTTGAGCTTCAGATAATTCAGGGAGTCGCCCACCCAGCTCAATCATATACAAATAGCGCTCTTCCCAATCTTGGCAACGGGCGAAATTGCGTAATAGCTTAGTTTCATCGGGTAACGCCGACATAATATTTCCTTTACTATCCATTGCTAAATACGACTTGTCTTTATATAAAGCCTGTTTTAGCCGAGTAATTGTTTAATCCGCAACAACGCATTATACAAAGCATCAACCTCTTGCTTTGTCGTATAAATGCCTATAGACGCTCGACACATAGCTGGAACCTGATAGTGCTCCATTAACGGCATCGCACAATGGTGCCCTGTACGAATAGCAATCCCATATCTATCAAGAAATGCGCCAACATCATAGGCGTGATGCTCACCTAAATTAAAGGCGATCACCCCTTCTCGTTGATCATTCCCATATAATCGAAGGGAAGGTACTTGCTTCAGCAACTCTGTGGCATATTGCATCAGCTGCTTTTCATATTCAAAAACGTCGCTAAGTCCCAAACCATTGAGATAATCAAAAGCAGCCCCTAAACCAACGATACCACTAATGTTCGGGGTTCCGGCTTCGAATCGCCAAGGAATATCTGCAAATGTAATCCCTTTTGTGAGACTAACTTGGCGGATCATCGCTCCGCCTCCTTCCCAAGGGGGCATTTTTTCTAACCATGCCTTTTTGCCGTATAAAATCCCAATCCCCGTTGGTCCATACAGCTTGTGCCCAGAGCAAACATAAAAGTCACAATCCAGCGCTTGAACATCCACTGTTTGATGCATAGCCCCTTGCGCGCCATCCACGACAATAGCGAGGGGATTTCCATATTGGCTGGCAATTTCGCGCGCATGTGAAATCAATGCCTTCACTGGATTAACTGTACCCAACACATTGGAAATATGGGTAAAGCTGAATAATTTAGTCCGCGCATCAATCAGTTGTGTTAGTTGAGCCGTATCCAGTGTGCCATCTTCAACAATCGGCAAAATGCGGACTTCAAATCCACGTTCTTCTGCCAGCATAAACCATGGGACGATATTCGCATGGTGTTCCATTTCAGTGATAATAATATTGTCACCTTGCTGGATAAACTCACGCCCGAAGCTATTCGCAACGAGATTAATCCCTTCTGTCGTGCCTTTAACAAACACAATCTCTTCAGGGGATGTGGCATGCAAAAAATCAGCGGCTTTTTGTCGTACATTTTCGACTCGCGTAGTCGCATTTGCGCTCAGCGTATGTACGCCACGATGAACCGCGGCATATTCGTGCAACGTAAATTGGCTTTCAGTATCCACAACGGATAACGGTTTCTGGGCGCTGGCTGCGCTATCCAGATATACCAGTGGATGGTTATTTACTGATTGCGCTAAGGCAGGAAAATCCTGCCTCACTGTTTCAACATCAAAGGCCATCGGTTTACACCTCTGCTAAGCGCTGGTGAATACTCAACATTACTGCCTGTTTCAGCCCATCAATAGCAATAGATTCCGTTAACTCGGCGGCAAATGCGTTAATAATCATCTGTTTCGCAGCTTGGCTATCAATTCCTCTAGAGCGCAAATAAAAGAGCTGCTCGTCATCAATACGCCCGACTGTCGCACCGTGTCCACATTTCACATCATCGGCATAAATTTCAAGTTGCGGTTTCGTATCGATTTCCGCTTTTTCACCCAGTAATAAGGTGTTGTTCGTCATTTGCCCATCTGTTTTTAGTGCATTCGGCGCAACTTTGATCATGCCGTTAAATACCGCTTTACTGCTATCCATAGCAATGACTTTGTGCAATTGATGGCTTGAGCAATAACCTGCATTGTGCTCAAGATAACTGCGCGTATCCGCAATTTCATTGCCTTGCGGTAACAGCAAACTATTTAACTCAAATTCCGTATTTTCACCTTCAAGACGGCTACTCGTATGATGACGAGTCAGTCCAGCACCCAATAAAAAGCTACTGCTTTTCACTACGCTATCGCGACCTACGATAATGTCATTATGAGCAAAATGCTGAGCCGAAGCGTTCTCTGTCATGAGCTTGAAATGGGTAAATTGAACATTATCCCCTACTTCAACAGTCAAACGCCCGCCAGTGAGATGCGGTTGATCATCTAAGCTAACAAAATGTTCAATGACGTGAGATTCGCTATTATTTCCCAGCGTAAGATGATAACGATACTGGCTCATGTTCATCGCTTCTGGATCATGGCTACTACTGGAAATATTCAATAAATAAAGCGGCTTAGCTGCCACTTTATTGGCAGCAAGCTGAATAATCAGCGGCTGAACCGCTAAACATTCCGTGAGATGCAAGAAAATCTCGCTGCTCACTGCGTCTGGCAACCAATCTTGGCTATCAAGTAGTGAAACTTGAAATTCCCCTGTATCCACAGAGCTCAGTTCCGCATTATACCGACCATCCACCAGCACAATGCGATACGCATCGATAGGTAACGCAAGAGCTTCACTCAGTTGTACCTGCTGGTTGGGCGAACTAAAACGATATTGGGTATTTAACACGCTATTAAGCGGCGTATAGTGCCAATCTTCATGACGAAACGCTGGTAGCCCTACATGCTTAGCAAGGCTCCAATGAGTTTGAGCATGCTGAGATTTTCCACCTGCCCCCTGCTCATATAGCGTTTCAAAACGGCGCATCGCCTGTTGATTTAGTGCATCAACGGCAGCCCGCTTTTCAGTTCTTTCACTGTTGGTCAATAAGCCAGCCATAGCCTTGCTCCTCCAGTTTTTTCGCTAAACTGAAATCACCTGATTTAATAATTTTTCCTTGATAAAGGACATGCACAAAATCGGGTTTTACGTAATCTAAAATGCGTTGATAGTGCGTCACGATGATAAACGAACGCTCAGGTGTGCGCAGAGAGTTCACCCCATTAGAGACAATCTTTAACGCATCGATATCTAGACCAGAGTCAGTTTCATCCAAGATACATAACTTCGGCTCTAATGCCGCCATCTGTAAAATATCATTACGTTTTTTCTCGCCACCCGAGAAACCCACGTTCACAGAACGTGTTAACAGGTCTTGGGGCATATCTAATAATTCGATTTTATCTTCAATAAAATCTTGAAAATCAAAACGGTCTAGAGGCTCTTGTTGGCGGTATTCACGAACTGCATTCACTGAAGTTTGCAGAAAAAACTGGTTACTGACGCCAGGAATTTCAACTGGGTATTGGAATGCAAGAAAAATACCTTCACCAGCCCGATCTTCTGGATCTAACGCTAATAAATCCTTACCATTGAACGTCACTTCACCGCTATCAACTTGATAATCTTCGCGTCCCGCTAAGGTCGCGGATAACGTACTCTTACCCGAACCATTTGGTCCCATAATAGCGTGAACTTCCCCTGGTTTAATTTCCAGAGATAAGCCTTTTAAGATTTCATTACCTTCTACACTTACATGCAAATCTTTAATACTTAACATATCAACATGCCTTTGGCGCTTAAGCGCAACTAAACTCGGTTAGGATCAGCCCACACTATGTTCTAAGCTGATAGCCAATAATTTTTGTGCCTCAACGGCAAACTCTAATGGCAGTTCTGAGAAAACATCTTTACAGAAACCGTTAACAATCATTGAGATAGCATCATCTTCGCTGATCCCACGTTGCAAGCAATAAAATAGCTGGTCTTCCCCAATACGGGAGGTTGTCGCTTCATGCTCCAATTGTGCCGTATTGTTCTTCACTTCCACATACGGGAAGGTATGCGCTCCACATTGAGTACCTATGAGCATCGAATCACACTGGGTAAAGTTACGAGCGTTATGGGCGCTAGGAAGAATTTTGACTAGACCACGATAGCTATTTTGGCTTTTACCAGCCGAAATTCCCTTCGAGATAATGGTTGAGCGAGTATTTTTACCAATATGGATCATCTTGGTCCCTGTATCCGCTTGCTGATTACCGTTGGTCAGCGCGACAGAGAAAAATTCGCCTACCGAGTTATCCCCTTTTAAGATCACACTCGGATATTTCCATGTAATCGCAGAGCCTGTTTCGGATTGGGTCCACGACATTTTGGAATTTTCACCTTCGCACAGGGCTCGCTTAGTCACGAAATTGAGGATCCCCCCAGTTTCGCTATCGCCACCAGAGAACCAGTTCTGCACCGTCGAATATTTGACTTCAGCATCTTTTTGGATAATCACTTCGACTACGGCTGCATGTAACTGATAGCTATCGCGCACAGGCGCTGAACAGCCTTCGATATAGCTCACATAGCTGCCTTCATCTGCGATTAAGATGGTACGCTCAAATTGCCCTGTTTTTGCTGCATTAATACGGAAGTACGTTGATAATTCCATCGGGCAGCGAACCCCTTTCGGGATATAAACAAACGTTCCATCTGATGCCACTGCGGCATTCAGTGCGGCAAAGAAATTATCATGGCTCGAGACTACGCTACCTAAATATTTTTGGACGAGTTCTGGGTATTCTTGAATAGCTTCACTGAACGAGCAAAAAATAATCCCGTGTTTGGCCAAATCACCGCGGTAGGTTGTTGATACAGAAACAGAGTCAAATATCGCATCCACGGCGACTTTGCTTCCTTCACGAACAGGGACACCGAGTTGGTTGAAGGCATCTTCAACTTCGCTCGTCAGGTAATTTGCCTCTTCAGCCGTACCCGTTGATTGCGTCGCCCCTGATTGTGAACCGCAGGTATCATCACACGACCCACAGGAAGGTGCTGAATAATAACTATAATCTTGATAATCTAAGTTTGGATAATGTGCTTTGAGCCAATGCGGCTCTTCCATTCCTTTCCAATGATTGAATGCATCTAGACGGAACTGCAACATCCATTCAGGTTCATTACGTTTAGCTGAAATGGCGCGAACGACATCTTCATTGAGCCCTTTAGCCATCTCATCGGTGGCAACTTGGGTAAAAAAGCCTTCTTTATAACGTTTTTCATCAAGCCAGCTTTGAACATCTTCGCCAACTTCTACATTGCTCTGAGACATAATCTAGCTTCACAAGTTAAACGCCGAAGCTTTCACCACACCCACAGGCATGCTGAGCTTTCGGGTTATTAAATTTAAAAATATGGTTAAGCCCTTCTTGGACATAATCCACTACGGTGCCATCAATAAATGGCATAGCTTGTTTTGGTACATATAGGTGTGCACCATCGAGTTCAAACAGCAAGTGGTCATCGGTTGGATTTTCAATCATCTCGAAGACATATCCAAAACCCGCACATCCTGACTGTTTGACGCCAAGCGACAGTCCCTTGCTATTCGGTGTTTGAAGAACCAATTTATTAATCTGTTTAGCGGCATTCGGGGTTAGGCTGACGCCCTGCCATGAATTTTCATCGAGTGAAAATGTTTCTACACCATCAGTCATATTGACCTCACTTTTCTTATGGTTTTTCAGCCTGTTATCAGATATTTTTTCTCTATATGACATGGTAATGATAACGCATATGACTTCAACCACTTGTTTTAAGAGGTTATAGCGATGAGAGGACATTATTGATGCCATTTCCACACAAGATAAAGTCTAACCAATTAATTATTAAGCAATAATTTTAGATTATGATGATATTTATTATGTATTATTGAGTACATAAAAATGACACAAATTAATAAAGTAATATTTGATATAGGACGAAATTAATTGAGTAAAAATAAATAATTCAGATAGGTTATAAAGTTTTGATATGAAAGACAAATAAATGGATGATACCCTCAAATAAACTGAGGGTATCTATCAGGCGAAATTGCTGATTATTCAAACAAAATCGCGGTGGTTAAACGAGAAGTACAACACAGCTGCCCTTTCTCGTTAAAAATTTCGATATTCCACACCTGCTGACGACGTCCTAAATGAATCGGTTTGCAGACACCTCTCACTATACCTTCCCGAGCGGCACGAACATGGTTAGCATTAATTTCCAAACCAACCACTCGCTGCTCACCTTCACTGCAAAGATAACCGGCAATGGAACCTAAAGATTCCGCTAATACCACGGATGCTCCACCGTGTAATAACCCAAAGGGTTGCTTAGTACGGTGATCTACCGGCATCGTCCCTTCAAGGTAATCATCACCAAAGCCAGTGATTTCAATCCCCAAGTGGCCTAACATACAGCCTTCAGCCATTGCTGCCATTTGTTGTAAGTTAAATTGACGCTTCCAAATCATGAAACAATCTCCAGTAAGGCTTGAATTGGGTGTTTAATTGCCGTTTTTTCCATTCGTTTTACTTGGCTACGGCAGGAATATCCCGAGCTTAAACAACGCTCTAAGGGTAATTTTTCTATCGCAGGTTTCCACGACAAATTATAAATACCTTTTGAGTTTTCGAGGTTCGCAACTTCATGACCATAAGTACCCGCCATACCGCAACAACCCACGCTAACATTGATGAGCTTGCGTCCATAACGCGTAAATAATGCCGCCCACTGATTAGCACTATTAGGCAATGCGGTGGATTCTGTACAGTGACCAAAGAAATACCAAGGCTGCTCATCCGCTCCACTCGTCTCTGTTTGCGCCGGTAATGAAATTAGCCATTCATGAGCTAGCATCACCGTAAATTGGCACTGCTGCTCGCCCAATATTTCATGATATTCATCGCGATAACATAGTACCAGCGCAGGATCGACCCCGACCATAGGTAATTTCAGCTTAGCAACCCGATTTAAAAACTCCGATGTTTTACGTGCGGTTTTTGCAAAGCGACTTAAAAAACCTTTAATATGCTGCGCTTTGCCATTCGGTGAAAACGGCAATAAGACAGGCTTATAACCCAATTTGTCAATCAGCCGAACAAAGTCAACGACCACTTTCGCATCATAATAACTGGTGAACGGATCTTGCACGACTAACACATGTTTTTCACGTTGGCTCGCTGACATTCCCTCAAGTTGCTCCAACGTCATTGATGTTGCGGCATGACCCGATAACTCTTGTTTCAACGTCGGTTGTGAAAACAGCGGCAAATCCACCATACCAATGGTGCGCTCACTAAGCTTTTGCACCAATGTTTGGCGTAAAAAGAAGTTAAACACACCCGATGCCTTTGACAGCAATGGTGCACTCACTTCCACATTCGCCACAATATGGTCACGCACAGGTCGCAAATAGCGACTATGGTAAAGAGCAAGGAATTTTGCACGGAAAGATGGCACATCAATTTTAATTGGGCATTGAGTGGAGCACGCTTTACAGGCTAAACAGCCTGACATGGAGGCTTTTACTTCATGGGAAAAATCATAGTCCCCCTGTTTAGCACGCCATGAATTACGCGTTTTTTCAATTAGCCCACGCAGCGATGGAGAATCGCTTTTGACACCTTTATCAATCTGTTCTGGTGTTACGCCTTGCTCTGCCAATAGGCGTAGCCATTCACGGACTAACGTGGCGCGACCTTTCGGTGAATGAACCCGCTGACCACTGATTTTCATTGATGGGCACATTGGGCTTTTCACATCAAAGTTAAAACATAGCCCATTACCATTACAATCCATAGCTCCCCGAAATTCTTGGCGCATTTGAATTGGAATTTGACGATCAAAAGTACCTCGTTTCACCGCATCGACTTGCTTCATTGGGGCATCGATACCTGCAGGTGGGCATATTTTACCTGGATTCAAACGGTTATCGGGATCAAAAGCCGCTTTTATATTGCGCAGTTCACCATATAGCACCTCGCCAAAGAACTCAGGGCTATATTGTGCCCTAAAGCCTTTACCGTGCTCCCCCCACAGTAACCCGCCATATTTTGCAGTTAACGCAACGATCTCATCAGAAATTTGCTTCATCAATATTTCTTGTTGAGGGTCGCACATGTCTAATGCAGGACGAACATGTAGCACACCGGCATCGACGTGACCAAACATGCCATAATTCAATTTATGGCTATCCAACAGAGCCCTAAACTCGGCAATATAATCCGCAAGGTGTTCTGGTGGTACACAAGTATCCTCAACAAAAGGGATCGGTTTTGCTGCGCCTTTGCTATTACCCAGTAATCCCACTGCTTTTTTGCGCATATTATAGATACGTGTAATATCATCCAGGTCATGGCAGACCTGATAACCAATCACTCCAGCCTGGTTGTTTGCCATCAGTTCATCAAGACGTTGGCATAAGCTATCGGTCAAATGATTAATTTCATTCGCATCATCACCACTAAACTCAACAATGTTCAGCCCTAACATCTCTTTATTCGGGACATCTGTGATTAGTGATTTTACTGAGTGCCAGACGATATCTTCTTTCGCTAAATTGAGCACTTTGGAATCAACTGTTTCCACTGATAGTGCCTGTGCTTGTACCATAAATGGTGCATTACGTAGCGCAGATTCAAACGAATCATATTTAACGTTCACTAGGCGACGTACTTTCGGTAACGGCGTAATATCTAATGTGGCTTCGGTAATAAACGCCAGAGATCCCTCAGAACCTGTTAAAATACGAGTTAAGTCAAACTGGGTAAGGTCATCACTAAAGACATGACGTAGGTCATAGCCCGTTAAAAATCGGTTTAATTTTGGGAATTTTTCTTCGATTAACGGACGTTGCTCTAAACAACGCTCAAGTACGGTTTTATAAATTCGACCTTCTACTGAATCCTCTAACGCAATCGTTTGGGCGAGTTCGATAGGCATAGCTCGGGTATCTAGGCAGGCGCCCCCTAAAACCATCGCTTTAACACCCAAAACGTGATCTGACGTTTTGCCATACACCAATGAGCCCTGCCCAGATGCATCAGTGTTAATCATGCCACCCAGTGTTGCACGGTTACTCGTTGATAATTCTGGGGAGAAGAAATACCCATACGGTTTTAGAAACTGGTTAAGCTGGTCTTTAATAACCCCCGCTTCAACCTTTACCCATCCTTGCTCTGGGTTAATTTCTAAAATTCGATTCATATAACGGGACATATCCACCACAATACCTTCGGTGAGTGACTGCCCATTTGTGCCCGTACCACCTCCCCGTGGAGTGAAGCTGAGTTCGCGGTATTTATCTTGCCCTGCTACGCGCGTAATAATTTGCACGTCAGCACTTGAACGTGGAAATATAACTGCGTGAGGTAATAATTGGTAAATGCTGTTATCCGTTGCCATAGACAAACGCTCAGCATAGCTGGTGCCAGTATCACCAGTAAAACCTTGCTGTTGTAACTCGTGCAGAAATTGTATGGCTAACTGGCTAAGATGTGGTGCTTCAGATATACGCGGGATCATTATTAATCATGACTCTTGTTGTTGAGTAATCGCATTTGTCGTGATGTACTATCCTTAGTTTAAGTAGCACAATAGGCACAAGGTTTATTGAACGATCTCCTCGCGACCTGTAAAGATAGCGCATCTGCCGATGACATTGTCAGTAAAACCATATCACAATATTGTTTCTTTTAAGCATGAAAAATAATTACGTTATTTTCACCTGTAAAAGCACTAACCCCACAGAATTTTCATTTATTAAGGATTGATCATTAATGGAAAAATCGCAAAAACGCTTGGACTTACCCAAGCTTGTCCTAGGGCTGCTCTCCATTATCTTTATGATAGCCACCTGTTTTTGGGTTTTAAGCCCATTTATTTTAGGATTTATATGGGCGGGGATGATGGTGATTGCGACTTGGCCAATTCTCTTACGATTAGAAGCACGCCTTTGGCATAAACGTTGGCTCGCCTCACTTACCATGGTTCTGCTGATCTTTCTTCTATTTGTTATTCCAACCAGTATTTTGATTGGCAGCATTATCCAAAACAGTGCACCGCTCATTGAATTGGCAAAATCCCCCACTAACATGACATTGCCTGACTTAGAGTGGTTAAACCAAATTCCAATGGTGGGCGAAAAACTGTATTACGCTTGGCATAGTCTCGTTGCCAGTGGCGGAAACGCATTATTGGCAAAAGTTCAACCTTACTTTGGTCAAGCTGCGGGTTGGTTTGCCACTCAAGCCATTAGTGCTAGTCGTTTCTTGTTCCACCTTGTCTTAATGCTACTATTTAGCGGGTTACTCTACTATAAAGGTGAATTAGTGACTTTGGGTGTTCGTCACTTTGCTGTACGCCTTGCCGGCATTCGTGGTGATGCAGCAGTGGTTCTCGCAGCGCAATCCATTCGTGCTGTCGCGCTAGGGGTTGTCGTCACCGCACTGATCCAAGCGATTGTCGGTGGAATTGGTCTAGCTCTGTCTGGTATTAGCTATGCCGCTATCCTTACTGTTTTAATTTTTATCTGCTGCGTAGCGCAACTTGGTCCTCTGCTAGTGATGGTGCCTTCTGTGCTCTGGTTATTTTGGACAGGTGATACCACATGGGCGATTATTCTCGGTGTATGGGCAGCGGTTGTTGCGACCATGGACGGCGTATTACGCCCTTGGCTCATCAAGATGGGGGCAGACCTTCCTATGGTGCTTATTTTAGTGGGAGTCATTGGAGGCATCTTGTCATTCGGGATGATAGGTCTATTTATTGGACCGGTTGTACTGGCCGTTTCATACAGCCTACTTAAAGCGTGGATGAACGAAGTTGCGCCACCAAGCGAAGATTTAGAAGCCACTGAAAAATTTCTTGAAGAAGAATTTTTAATGAAGAAATAAATTTAGTTTAATCCGGAAAAACATGTTTCATTTTGAACATGTTTTTCCATTTAGACATTCTCATTAATATTTAGAAACAATATTTAACACTCTACTGTTAGTTTTTATTTTAAATTATGTTAATATCCCTCCGTCGAATGAATAATCATTTTAGAACAATAAGTAATATTTTATTAAGAGTGTTCTGAGTGATTAAATTATTTAAACGGTTTAATATATTTACGTTAATATCTCTTCGATAATGAATTAATAAGTTGCGTTATTTAATTTCCAACGTGACTTACTTAGCCGAATTGCTGTGTGTAGTCTTTGCCTGTCAGCCCATGATAGGCTTTTTTTTTATCTTTACTCTCCCAGTGCTTACTCCCATCTGCGTCACAGTCATGTCCAGACCTATATCAACAATATAATATTCTTATTACTCTCCTTATACGTAATTACGCATAATTAGAGTAATGGATTTAATGGAGTTAATGGTTTTTATTAATTCAATGGTATTATATTTAACATTGATAATGAATAAAGCGTGAGACTGTAGTTTTATTTTGCTGAAATTCTGAATAATATATTATGAATATTTACGTAAATTAAACTTATATTTTGTTTAATACGGATGAGTTGATGAAAGCGTTATATATATAAATAAAGGTCGGTAAATAGTTATTATTTACCGACCTTTTTATAATTGCCCATCTAAAAATGAATAATCAACCTATTGATTTTCTGCGATTGTCACCCAAGTTTGCACAACAGTATCTGGATTCAAAGATAGGCTATCAATGCCTTCATCCACCAGCCATTGAGCGAAATCTTGATGGTCTGAAGGACCTTGACCACAGATACCAACATACTTGTTCTGACGCTTAGCCGCTTTGATTGCCATCGACAACATCGCTTTCACTGCATCATTACGTTCATCAAACAATTCAGATACAACACCAGAATCTCTATCAAGACCAAGCGTTAACTGAGTCATGTCATTTGAACCAATGGAGAAACCATCAAAATGCTCAAGGAATTGGTCTGCTAATAGTGCGTTGGATGGGATCTCACACATCATAATAAGCTTGAGACCATTTTCACCGCGTTTCAAATCATGCTTAGCTAATTCAGCCACAACAGACTCAGCTTGTGCGACAGTACGAACGAATGGAATCATGACTTCAACGTTAGTCAGTCCCATCGTGTTACGGACACGTTTAACCGCTTCACATTCTAATGCAAAACAATCACTGAATTTTTCAGAGACATAACGCCCAGCACCGCGGAAGCCCAACATTGGGTTCTCTTCCTTCGGTTCATACTTATCGCCACCGACTAAATTCGCATATTCATTGGATTTAAAGTCAGATAAACGAACGATAACGCGTTTAGGCCAGAATGCCGCAGCCAGTGTTGAAATGCCTTCAGTTAGCTTGCTAACATAGAATTCCACTGGGTCATCATAGCCAGCCATCATATTACGGATTTCGGCTTGCAGCTCAGGAGTTTGCTCATCGAATTCGAGCAGCGCTCTTGGATGCACACCAATCATCCGGTTAATGATAAATTCAAGTCTTGCTAAGCCTACGCCTTCATTCGGTAAACAAGCAAAGTCAAATGCACGGTCAGGATTACCCACGTTCATCATGATTTTCACATTTAAACTTGGCATATCTTTAACTTGAGAGCTTTGAACTTCAAACTGTAGCTTTCCGTCATAGACAAAACCGGTATCCCCTTCAGCACAAGAAACCGTGACTTCTTGATTTTCTTTCAGAGTATCCGTTGCATCGCCACAACCGACAACTGCGGGAATGCCCAGTTCACGAGCGATAATTGCTGCGTGACAAGTACGTCCACCACGGTTTGTCACGATGGCGGCAGCTTTTTTCATGATCGGTTCCCAATCAGGGTCCGTCATGTCTGTCACTAACACATCTCCTGGTTGAATGCGATCCATTTCACTTAAGTTATGGATGACTTTCACCGTTCCTGCGCCAATACGATGACCGATAGCACGACCTTCAACTAAAACCTGCCCTTGGTCTTTCAGTTGGTAGCGTTCCATAACCTGCTGGTTAGAACGAACGGTTTCAGGACGCGCTTGGACAATATACAGACGACCATTATGACCATCTTTTGCCCATTCGATATCCATTGGACGACCGTAATGTTTTTCAATCTGTAACGCTTGGCGAGCTAGCTCTTCCACTTCGAGGTCAGTTAAAGAGAAACGATTGTGTAGTGCTTCTGGCACATCTTCAATCTTCACTTGCTTACCGTGCTCTTTACTGTCCGCGTAAACCATCTGCAACTTCTTAGAGCCTAAAGTACGGCGTACAATTGCAGGCTTATTGTTTTTCAGCGTTGGTTTATGCACATAGAATTCATCTGGGTTTACCGCGCCCTGGACAACCATCTCGCCAAGACCATAAGCCGAGGTGATAAAGACGACTTGGTCAAAACCAGATTCAGTATCGATAGTAAACATAACACCGGAAGAAGCGAGGTCAGAACGCACCATTCTTTGTACCCCCGCAGACAGTGCAACGCCACGATGATCGTAACCTTGGTGTACACGATAAGAAATAGCACGGTCATTAAACAGCGACGCAAACACATGTTTAATAGCAACCAAAACCGCTTCAATCCCTTGAACGTTAAGGAATGTCTCTTGCTGCCCAGCAAATGAGGCATCCGGCATATCTTCAGCGGTTGCTGATGAGCGAACAGCAAATGACGCTTCGGCTTCACCTTCAGAAAGCTGGAGGAATGCGTCACGAATATCCTTCTCTAATGCTGGCGTCAATGGTGTATCAATAACCCATTGACGGATCTGAGCACCGGCTACCGCCAGTTGGTTCACATCATCAATATCCGTTTCATCTAGCAGGTTGTAAATACGCTGATTTACACCGCTCTGCTCCAGAAAATCATTAAACGCCTGTGCGGTTGTCGCAAAACCGTTTGGTACGGATACACCAAGATCGGACAAGTTGGTAATCATTTCACCGAGAGAAGCATTTTTGCCTCCAACACGGTCAACATCATTCATCCCTAATTGGTTATACCAAAGTACATTACACGGAGTAAGGCCATTTGTGGACATTGAAAGCGATCCTTTTATAGCAATTTAGTGACAGACAACAAATCGTAAAAAATCTCGTTGGCGAATAATCGCCGCGGGAATAGACTAGCACAGACGTTATGGGAAGATGGACTGGTGAATCGTTCCATCAATTAATAAAAATTTTTTGTTCTAAAAATTGTTCAAAATTTGGCTATACTTCCCCCACAAATTATTTTTTGACGTTTATTCACTAACAATATTTTTCAAAACTCAGAAAAAACACGATAAAAAGAAGCTATTTATGAGCGAATTAAATTCTATGAGTAAAAGTGCCAGCCAAGTCCAGCGTACCGTTTTTTTCATCTCCGATGGCACCGCGATTACCGCTGAAACGTTAGGGCACGCTGTCTTATCTCAGTTCCCTTTATCCTTTATTTCTTACACGTTGCCGTTCGTCACCAATCAAGCCCGTGCCCTTGAAATTAAGCAAAAAATCGATGCCATCTACGTGGAAACGAACCTTCGTCCTTTAGTGTTCTATTCAATCATTTCGCCAGAAGTCAAAGAGATCATCACCCAAAGTGCAGGTTTTTGTCAGGATATTGTCCAAAGTCTTGTTGCCCCAATCCAACGAGAAGTGGGATTAGAGCCTGAGCCTAAATTGAATCGTACTCATGGATTATCCATGCAAAATATGAATCAATATGACGCTCGCATTGCCGCCATTGAATATACTCTCGCACATGATGATGGAATTTCACTGCGCAACCTTGAGCAAGCCCAAGTGATCTTAATTGGTGTATCACGCTGTGGGAAAACACCCACCAGCTTATACTTAGCGATGCAGTTTGGTATTCAAGCCGCTAACTATCCCTTCACGGCTGATGATATGGACAATTTACAACTACCCGCAGCATTGCGTCCATATACTCACAAATTATTTGGATTAACCATCAGCCCTGAACGACTCGCGGCTATTCGTGAAGAACGACGAGAAAACAGCCGTTATGCGTCACTCCGCCAATGTCGTATTGAAATTGCAGAAGTAGAAGCTCTATTTAGACAGAATAAAATCAATTACTTAAATACGACGAACTATTCCGTTGAAGAAATTTCAGCCAAAGTGATCGATACGATGGGATTACAGCGCCGTATTTTTTAATAAAATTAATTATAAAAAATTATTCATTCACCCTAGTTGATGGTTTGAATTTGAGCCACTTTCGTTTATTGTGACATTAGTCACTAATACGGCAGGACAAAATGGTTCAGCCGAGTACCAGTTTTGAGAAACGAAATGCAAAAAACAGATGAGTTACGCACTCAGCGAGTGGACAGTTTAATTACGCCACAAGCGCTCGCTGAGGAATTTCCTATATCCCAAGCAATTGCCGAAAACGTGACAGCGTCACGTAAAAGAATTGAAAAGATCTTATCCGGTGAAGACCCTCGTTTATTGGTCATCGTAGGTCCGTGCTCTATTCATGATATTGATGCTGCTATTGAATATGCGAATAAGCTCAATGTGCTACGCCAAAAATATCAAGATCGCTTAGAAATTGTCATGCGCACCTATTTTGAAAAGCCTCGCACCGTTGTAGGTTGGAAAGGTTTAATCTCTGATCCACACCTCGATAATTCATGCCAAGTGAATACAGGGATTCGATTAGCCCGTAAGCTTTTGATTGAAGTTAACCAATTAGGGTTAGCAACCGCCACTGAATTTTTGGATATGGTGACCGGACAATACATTGCTGACTTGATTAGCTGGGGTGCTATCGGCGCAAGAACAACAGAAAGCCAAATTCACCGCGAAATGGCGTCTGCACTGTCCTGCCCTGTAGGCTTTAAAAATGGAACTGATGGCAATATTAATATTGCAATTGATGCCATCCGTGCCGCTAAAGCACAACATATGTTTTTATCTCCAGATAAAAACGGGCAAATGACTATCTACCAAACTCGCGGTAACCCTCATGGGCATATCATTATGCGCGGTGGTAAAAAACCTAACTACGAAGCGCAATACATTTCACAAGCCTGTGAAAAGTTAAATGAGTTCGGTTTGGCTGAGCATTTAGTCGTCGACTTTAGCCATGGGAATTGCCAAAAGATCCATCGCCGTCAATTAGATGTCGCACAAGACATCGCACAACAAATAAAGCAAGGCTCCAAAGCAATTAGCGGTGTCATGGCTGAAAGCTTCTTAAAAGAAGGTAATCAAAAGATTTGTGCAGATCAGCCTTTAGTCTATGGTCAGTCAATTACCGACCCATGTTTGGGTTGGGAAGATACAGAACAATTGATTGAAATTCTGGCTGACGCCGTTAATTCCCGTTTTAAGTAACTCGTCATTGAATTGCTCCCTCAGTGCTTTAGATGCCTTTTTAATCTAAAGCACGCTTCTCTATCTCCCCCTCAAATACATCTCAGTAAACCAATTTCACCATCAATATAATTATCTGATTATTTACTATTTTTCATTATTATTATCCAGAAAACACTTGATACTACCACTTTATTAACGATAATGATTATCGTTTTAATTATGAGCTACCCATAAATAGTTTTCTTATTTAGGCAACTAGCACTCTATTAACCAGGAAAGGATTTCCGATGGCGTTTATCATGACATGCGCATCAAGACAAGATGCTCCTCGCACCAAGATATTTTCTTTATCAACATTAACAGTTGCTCTTGCAATGACCGGTTTTAGTACAACAAGCCTAGCAACCAAGGATGTAATCTACGTCACAACCCCTCCACTAAATAGCGAAAAATTTGCTGTTGCAGAACAATTTGAAGTGATTGACGCAACTGCACCTGAACAACAAACTGCGTCATCTGCCCTTGATTTATTAAAAGGACAAGCGGGTATTTTTGTGACTGGGGCGGGTAGTACCTATGGACAATCCGTACAAATGGTGGCATACAGATTAATAAGCTAGCATATTCGTGTTATAGCGTGGAAATACAGACAATTACCGCAAGCTGATTTAGAACTGTTGGATAGTTCGAGTTCATTTGCGGTAATTTTTTGCCCCAAATCTGCCCCATTAAACAAATCCCCTCATCCTCACGTCACAATTTCGACACAGTTTGTCACAGTGATTTATCCTACGTGCTATGCTCATTCCAAACCCATCACCTACTAACTAACAATGAGAAATAAAAATCTCGGAACCATCATCAAACAAAAACGCATCGAAAAAAATATCTCAACATCGGAAATCGTTAAAAACTTAGCAATCCCCGAAGCTGAGTATATTCGAGTCGAAAGTGGTAATGCGTCTATCTATGTAGATGATTTGATGATTATTACTGAAATACTCGGTGTTGATATGCGCGAATTATTGGAAGTATATAAGCGTAATTAGAGCACTATAGCAAAGCATCATCCTCGCAGATATCTTGCTTTTCACTCTCCGCTTCCTCACGCGCAGCTTTTTCAGCCTCTTCTTTCGCTACCCGTTCCGCTTCAATTTTCGCTAATTGCTCTGCTTCAGCTAGATTCTGATTGTAGATAGAGTTAGGTGGCATTTCGACTCGCATATCTATCCAGCGGGATTCTGGAACATCACACGGCTCATAGTTTTCAAAGTAAACAGGCGTACCCTCTTCATCAAAGTACTTTATGCGCTTGTTCTGGAAACGTTCAGGCATATCTGCGTTCTGTTGGTGGAAAACAAACACTTCAATATCGCCATCCGGTCTCACCTCATAATCAATGAGAATCATATTTTTACCATTATGATCTTGAGGAATAACAAAGCCGTTATTGACACCCCATGCACCATCAGCATTAAAACCGATGACACCTTTAATGAGATAATGACCTACACCAAGGTGTTCCATTTCTACGCCTTCAGATTCATCGTTTAGTTCGACATGGTCTGAATAAACTTTAATGACTGGAGAAGCTTTTTTGATATTGCCTTGACTATCTACTGTTGTGTTTGAAGTACCCCACAGAGTGCTGGTTTTATATGACGTAGTATTAGCGGATATGCCAGTAGTTATTCTTGTTATGGCTGTATATATGTCAGTTGAGATATTTGTGAAGGTATCACCTGCTCTATACATCAGATTTGGCGCATATCTGTAAACATAGTCCGAACCACCTATTTCAGTCCTCCAGATTCTACTTTCCCGCGTTCTAAATGTCTCAATAACACCAGATGGGTCAGTATTTGCTGCTGTCCCCTCCCCCTTGCCGCCCCAGCCAAAATCTCCAACTTGCATCAAAGTACCACTCTTGTTTGGAACCCCTATCACCGCGATGTTGGTGTTGTTCGCTTCTCTATGAATTATGTTAAAAGTATTTGGAAAAGTTTTCGGAGCTGTTTCTAAAGATATATAAGACCCGTCGGCTCTAATCAGGTTCATTCTAGGGTAGTCACCAGAACCAGTAACTTTAATTGTATCCCTACTTTCAACCCAACCACGGTTGTCAGCTGTCGCAAGCATTTTTACATTTGCAATATAATAGGCAGATTGCACCCCGTTATTTACAGGAACAAGAGTTGCATCCGTTACATGCTGGGATATTTCAATATCCCCTTGTGTATTGGCTAAGCATGTGTAGTTGGTATAGTTACCAGCTCTCAACCATATCTCAGCTTTATACGCATTAACTTGTTTTATCAGCACTGGAGCAATGGTCGTACTACCGATGTCAAAATGACCAGTACAGAAGTAAGAACCGAGGATATTCTTTTCAGGTTTTTGTCCATTCCCAATAGTTAAATTGATAATACCAAAGTGTTGTTCATTCTCACTCCCTGCGCCAGATGATGAGTACCCAGAAGAAGATGTGTTTGTAACAAAAATTTGATAACGCTGAGCTTGGGAGGAAGCATCCCCAACCCCTATTGTACATATTTTAATAAAAGTAGCTCCACCACCAGATTGACCAGCAAACCAGCTTGCCGCCGCCCTAGCTTCGCCAGTAACACGATTAAGGGCTGCTAAGTCTCTACCTTGCCAAGTTAGCTTTCCGTCCTCTGTCAATACTAAAGCTGTTCCAGCGATGTCATTAACGAACGCAAGTCTATCCTTATCGTTAGGGGCGCCGATATACCCCCGGCGTTTCCCGTCCATCTTCTGAAAGCTCAAAAATAGCGCCTGATTTTCAGAAGTATTTCTTAAGTTTAACGCGTCGCTATTTTTTGTTATTGTCCCACCAGTTCTATTCAGCTTACCATCTATCTGCTTTTGCAATTCAACAAGACTCTCAAGCCTTACAGTTTCCCCTGTCGGCGTTTTGACTTCAACAATCCCATCCTGCGTCATCCACGCGTCCATGTTTCGCAAGAAATACTGGATATACTGCTGATTCGCTAGCATCTTGCGAACACCATCGCTCATGCTGTCTAGAACGAAAGTCGTAATCTGATACTTCGCTGCAGTGGCTGCAACCGGTACCGGGTAATTGAGGTTAATCTCTGTATCTGAATTCACAGATAACACAGTGTTCATGAATACAGTGTTATTGATGAGGTAGGAGATTGGACAGCCTTCGGAGATACCCGCCAAATTATCTTTCCAGCGCGTTCCGGTACCTTTTATTTTTGTTTGTCCTGCCGTGGTTGCGATTGTGCCTGTTTGATAAATCATTTTTTAACTCCAAAATTTGGACGCAAAAAAAACCGCTTTCGCGGCTTATCGTTTAATTGAATATTTAGAAGTAGTCGTTGAAGTCGATGGCGTAGCTGCCGGCATACACTATCTTGTTGTACATGTAGTTGGCATACGTGGGGTAATCACCGATGGTCCACATCCTTTTCGCTATAAGCTGTTTACCTGATACCCTAAATCCAGACATGTAGCAGTTAACGGTATTCCCCTCATTCTCCAGCCATGTATTAGGGCTATCCATCGTAAACATCGGGACATCAAATTTACTGGTGGCAACATTATTGCTCGTGTTAACTATCTGCCCATTGTTATAAAACGGTGTGTACTCGGAGTTGAAGACTACTTTACCCTCTCTGTTCCAAATCGTCAGTCCATCGGAAGGTTGAAGATTTAATCCGGACGCAAATATCACAACATATACCCAACCAGACTCTAGCGAAATTATCCGGTTATTAGGTCTGTCGTAGCGTATCGTTTGGCTTGTATTTTCAGGTCTAATAAATACACAAACCGAGTTACGGTTAGGAATAGAATCCGGAACGCTCCAATAACCCCGCCCATTCTTATCCGCTTGTATAAATATTTTTTGCCGAAACACACAATAGGAAACCGTGGATTCTTGGGTGATAGCTCTAAAGTTATCAACGGCAGCATCTAGCTGTGAATTAATAAAAAGCCCATAAGAGTCTTGCGGGGCTTCCTTTAGTACACCGTATAAGAAAAAGTGGGAGTTACCATCACTCCCCGGTAACCAACCTGAATCACCGCCCCACCAGTCATAGTTGCAATAGAATGTATCACCCGATACCCAATAGCTCCCGATACTCACGCCCTGCACCGAACCATAAGCTAGAAAGTGGCATAACGCTGAAGGCACAATGACCACATTGTATTTCGACATACCCGGTACATTAACTGACTTATTTTTTTGATACGGCTGTGGGCTGAGTGGATGAATAACAATATGCTTTAAGAAGGTTAGAGGATAGGAATTGTTAGTGATTTCAATCGGCTTCCCGCCGTCTTTAGGGTTTATGAATAGCCCATAATTATCACTCATGCTGGACGCCTCCCCACTTTCACGGCCCATCTTCCATTTTCGTCATAGACTGTCATTCCGGTACCATCGACTAACACCCGGCCTGCATCCCCAACGATTTTAAAATCCCCGCTGATGAGTAGTTTGTTAAACTCCGCATCGCCAGTTTTAGCGTCAATATTAAAACCCACCTTGCCGGGAACGTAATTTGCTGACGTCATTTTGTCAGTCACAACAACTTCGTTAAGCCATGCTTTGCTAATGAATGCTTCATTCATGAAAACTTGACCGTTTTTCATGTATAAGAAGGGCTCCATTTTTCCATTAACTGGATTATAGAAAGCAAAGTTATTCGCATTGAAACCGATGAATGACTCGATTTTACCGTTTTTCAGTTCAGCGCTAATCACCATACCTGCAGCGTTGTATTTCTTATCATCAACAACAATCGTGATATTGGTACTGTGCATCGCATAGCCTTCGCCTTGCTTGAACTCAGCTTGCATCTTGGTATTGATTAACGCTTCCTGGTCTTTAAATTTTACTTGCAGCTGGGTTTGCGACTCTGCAAATGCGCCATCTAATTTCGCAACAGCCTTATCTAGCGTGGCAACCTCAGATTTCACGCCGTTAATGGAGGCATTGACCGTCGTGTACTTCTCAGCCCAAGCCAGTTCACTGTCCGCATACACACGCCATAGCTCTTTAATTTGAGCTTGCGACTGTCCATGCTTAACAAATAAATCCTCTTGAAGCTCATAGGTCGCAGCCATGTTGATTAGGCATGCCTCATTAAGCCAATCGAGTGTTTTATCAAGCTGTTTACCCGCTTCGGCGGTCATGAAATGCCCATCAAGTTCTGGCATGATAGTATTCACGTCAAACTCAGACTCACCACGAGCGAATGAAGTCCATTCCGATTCATTGCCTGATTTATCCACCAGCCTCGCCCTGAAGTAAAAAGCAATACCCGCAGCCAAGCCCGCTAACTCATGAGAACGCGAAGGGTAAGGAACATCAGCAAGTAACATCAGCCCATTACCATCATTGGTTTTGCTGTACTGAATCTCTGTTTTTAACGTATCGCTGGTGTTTTCACCAAAGCCCCAATCAAGTTTAATGCCGAACACGAGCGAAGATGCTCTAAAATTCACAGGCTTAGGTGGGTTCCCTGCTTTTCCTGTCAGTGTTGTTTCTGGCGCATTCGCCCAAATGCTGGAAATTTCAGACGCATTAATCGCTCTGACTCGCACTTGATATCGACCAGAATAAATCCCGTCAACATCAAATCCCAGCGAGGATGTGCGAGGTACGTTGATCCAGTTGCCATTATCACGACGCCATTGAGCCTCATACGCAATCGCACTATCTGGCGCTTCCCAACTGACACTCAGCGTAGAAAAGGCAATGCCCTGATCCACTCTAGAATAAGATGAGATTTTTACGTTTTTCGGGGCTGGCTGAACACTTGGGGGAATAACCGTAATAGGACGCTCATCAATGCGGGCGCCAGAATCAATGTGTTCATAATTGTCAGGGTTATGAATGGCGCCACTGATGGTGTAAGTGTTATCGCCGTTGTCGCTGATATTAATCACTCGATATAACTGGACGGCTAAATCATCCGAATCTACGACCCATACAGCCTCTTTTTGCGGTACCTGCGAGTATTCGACAGAAACCGTGACCACTTTCTTGTTTACCGAAGTAACAGTACGCCCTTCTGATTTTCCATCAGGCAGGTTGATGATCAGGCGGTCACCCGCTTTAATTGACGTGACTCTATCAAGAGTAATGTTTCGCCCATTCGCTGAGGAGATACGTCCCCCGGTGTCACGCCCCGCCAAGTTCGAATCAGCTACGGCAATGATATGACCAGGAGAAGGGATCGCCCCTTCTAGCCCAGTAGCAAAGGTGATCATGCGGTCATTCGCATTCGTGAGTAATGCCCAACGCCCGCGACGATTTGCTTCACTTTGTCGAGTGCAACCAATCGCAGAAAGCTCGACTTTACGCACCATTTTATAGCGGCGCTGTAAGTTTAAATCTGATACCGCCTCGACTTCATCATTACTGTGGTTATTAATATTGCTATATGAAACTAGCGCTTGCGTATATCTTGTTTGGGAGCTACCACCTGAATAGGTTGGTTTTCCTCCGACAATATTGGCATTAGTAAACGTACGGAAGATGCTGGATGGCATGTCTGCAACCGTGTTCACTTTATTATCCGCCCAGAAGGTCATGCCACGGAATATCGCCGCAGTATCCCGTAATACGGTATACGCTGCCTCTTGTGATTGAATATATACATCGCACAAGAAACGAGGCTCTTTGCCATCACCACCATGCCCATCGGGTACCAATTCATCACAATATTGTGCGATCTTATACAAGTCCCACTTTTCAATCTGAGAAGGCTTGATTCGGTCACCACAACCATAACGATTATTGAGCACTAAATCATAAAATACCCAAGCAGGGTTATTGGTTGCCGCCAGTTTAAAGGTGCCATCCCATACGCCTGAATAAACCCGATTGACCGGATCATAGTTTGTTGGCACTTTAATCAGCAAACCACCTTTAGGACGCAAACTGACTTTAGGAATGCGATTGTTGAATTGCCGGGCATTGAAGGTGATAAATAATAAAGCTGTGTTTGGGTACCGTAATTTGGCGTCAATCACTTCAACAATTGCAGCTACATTAATCCGATCTGCAATACGCGCATTATTCTGGTTTTTAGTTAATCGACGAACACGAACTTGCCATCCTGTAGTCGCTTTAGGTAAATCAATACGGTGTGTTCTTGGGTATTCGCTGGTGGTCTTGCCATCAAATGCAGATTTAACAACCTCTTTATAACCCGCCCCATCTGTCGATAACTCAATCACATAGGCAACATAGTATCCTGTTGTATCCCCGTTATCGTGTTGCTGGAGAAATTGAGGTACAGACAAGCGAATGCGGATCGCTGATAACTGGGTATTATTGACTGTTCTCACATAAGGCTGATCATCTTTTAACTCCATCCCTACTGCAATTTCATTATCTACAGATGGGATACCTTGAATGTATTCTTGATGTTCACTACCTGAGCGAAATTCCCAAGTTACACCTTCGAAATTCTTAGAGCCATCGGCATTCCCGATCGGGGTATCATCAAGAAATATTCTCGTGTCATCCAAACCACCTGCTATTTCTCCTTCAGAAACAGCAAGAAGCAACTTTGCTGTAGATTCAGCAAGTAAACTATCTGGTGACTCTACGGGAGTATGACCGCCACCGCCGCCACCTTTTGCGCCGTATATCATCGTTTCCATATTTCACCCACAAAAAAGCGGCAATTAAGCCGCTCGTGTTAATGCGTTCATTTCGCTATTTTTGATCTTCGGTATAGATTCCCGCGGAGATAACCGCTCCACCTATCTCACGACGACCAATACCATACAAGAGAGGAACCGGATTACCTTGCGCCGTCGTATTCACAGCACCACCAAAGGCATAAGAAGGTTTATTGTCTGCATCTTGTCGCATCGATAAACCACGAGGCTGTGGTGAAAGCATTTGCACAATCCCACCAATAGCCATTGCAGCCCCACTCATCGCAGCAGCGCCAGCCCATCCACCCGCAGTAAATGCAGCCCCTAAGCCACCAGTGAAATATGTTGCTGCCGCAATTAAAGCAACACCAATCACAGTCTGGAAGAAACCACCACGCTTACTCCCTTTAATTACCGGAGCAATGCGAATATCTTCGCAAGTATCAAGATACAATTCATTTTTAGTAATATTGCGCTGACCTTTAAATACCGCAAATTCCAGCCCTTTCAGATGCGCATTGGCAAGGAACTGCTCAAATCCATCATAGAGTACCGATAGCGCTTTAATCGCTTCACGCGGAGAATCGATAGCAAGCCGATGCTCGCGACCAAATTGGGTACCCAAAACACCATAGAGTCGTATTGTTTTTAAACTCATGCCAACTCCTTACGTCTGACTATTTTCACTGTCCTATCTCGCCAATAATCACTGTATGGAACGATGCGGCTGAGCTGACCGTATAAGTGGTGAAGCAA